>CAYWMP010000069.1:0-27045 GCA_964459445.1 uncultured Desulfobacteraceae bacterium | reverse complement strand
AAAACAACATTTTCAAATCGCCAACTTTACAACAGTTCTACAGTACCGGTGACATAAAAACATTCTCATCTTCGCAAATGTTTATGGCACATCCGATGCTTGCCTCAACGTACTCAAGGTTGTCATTTGTGTCTGCCACCCAATAGGGCATCTCCTGTTCATTCGTTTCCATACTCTCCCTCCTTTCCTGAAAAGAAAGAGCGCTTGAGATTTTCTCCCCGGCATAGCCTACCGGCCCCACACCTCACGATATGGGGTATCTCAAGCGCTCTATTTTGGGTTTCGTTTTTCATGGCTATGGTTTGGAGGTTCAACTAATACAAATGAATTAAATAATTTAACTGATATTTGCAATATTAGTTATATAACTATATGTTTAAATACAACCCTATGTCAATATATTTTTTAGTTGATTAATCGACCCCCGATAAACTATATAGGGTGCATGGCAACGAGAAAGCCCCAAGTCCTTTTAACCATTGATGAAAAACTTCTTGAGAGAATTGAGGATTTCAGGTATGGAAATCGTATTCCGACCAGATCGGAAGCGATAAGGCGTCTCGTGGAAGAAGCCTTGAAGAGGCATGAAAAGAAGGTAAAGAAGTAGCCCAACCCGAAATAACCAACCGTCCACCTAACCAACCAAATCAAACCAATTCATTGACCCGATAGGGGTAAGAAGAAAGAGACTGACGAAGATTAATTTCTTAAGGGGTTGCCGGTGGATCCTTTCAAAACAGAAGAAAATATATTATTTGCTGAACTAAAACTGAAAAGGCCAAGGCTGAGCCAGAAGACAAAGCTGAAAATCAAAGGCCATCCTGGAAGAGTGGGGGATGATATGAAAGAGCGCCTATATGATTTGATCAAATGGAGCCTGATTATCGTTATTGTTGGTACCATATTTTATCTTGTATATCCGAGATATTACTTCATGGAAAGAGGCTTTCTAAGGGGTAACACAATAACTGGAGAAGTCCATAGATTCGACATATACTCAAAAAAATGGGTGTCTCTGGATGAGTACAGATTTAAGAAATAGGCAGGTTAATGAACGATAAAGTTAAGTACACCCTCATTTTGAATCTATTACCCGATTCGCCATATGCACCCCTCTTTGACAGCATCTGCCAAAAAATAGAACGGCACGATGGAACAGTCCTCTATTATTTGCAATGTTACGACGTTGACGTATCTCATCCGCTTCTACTATCCGTTGAATGCCCCAAATACGAACGAGCTGTTCAATCTGAAGGCCCCCATTCCGACGCTCAAGGTCACGGAGATGTTTCAATTCAGCCCGAAGTCCGGCGATATAGGATTCCCTACTCTCTTGTTCTTTTGATTTCGGATTATTCGCTTGATGCAACCCGAATTGGGTTTCAGTCATAAACGATCCTCATTAGCCGAAAGGAGGTTGTCCCGATGAAACGATGCTTTGCCTTGATAGCATTTCTAATCCTTGGATGCGCTACGGGTCCCACCCACCAGACAATGAAAGAGCGATACGATCCCAGAATCGGGGTGATGACCTACGATGATGCCCTCAGTGAATTAGGCATCCCAGCCGATATTGCGTCCGGTGCCGAGTTCATAGTTGCTACATGGAAGAACGTTGAAAAAATCGGGGTTATCATTCCCGGAAAAAGCATTGTGATCCAAAAAACAAAACTCAATGGCCATGAGTTGACTCTCTATTTCGATGCTCTTGATGCAACTCTCGTTAAATGGCGGTTTATAAGGCATAAATCAGGATTGCTTTTTTGAGGGTAACGAATCAAGCCGCCTTTTCCTCCGGCCTTGCCAGCTCCTCATTGCGGACCTGACCAACAGATAACAAAAGGTTTTCAGAATTATATAGCTTATTGCCAAGCCAATCAGACCACCAAGTAAAGCATAGGAATAAAATTGGAGGCGAGTCCTTACGAAATAGCCGTTATTGCAGGTAGTTTTACCATCATTGGTGCCGTGCTCGGGGCCTTGATCGCATACAGGTTTGCTCTCAAACTTCACAATATCAATGAATTCAACGAAGCGGCTGAAAAGTTCCGCACCGCCTTCGTGGAGGCACAAAGGCTCCTTGATGAAAGCAAGGCCTTCGACATCACCGCCCAAGATGGAGATAGGGTCAGTGATATACTGAAAAGGCATATCATTGGACATGAAAAAGCCATGCTGACCTTCAGGCCCTACGTCCCCAAATGGAAACTCCCTAGCTTCGATAAAGCATGGAAAGAATATTACAGCCAAGAGAACAAATATGCGGAGAGTCTTTCTGATTACGCACCTGATCATGTCACATCTTCCGTTGTTAACCCCAAATATGAAGAACAAAAAAGAAAATTGGCCTTGGATCGCATAGAAAGATTATTGGATTTCGCTCCACCCGGATAGATTCTCCAACTCCTCATTCAATTCGATTCTCGTAAAAAATGCACTAATCGCTTACATTATTGGTTCATCATTCTCCCGTGTCCGAAGCGGCTGTATTTCGCCTTCAGGCGTTTGTGTTCGGCTACAGTCATGGAATTGTCTGTGCTTGATTGATTGTAATAGTCGAGTAGTAATCGCAAAGTATTAACGGCGTAGAACTTCACCGCAACATCCTTTTCGAGTAAATCAGTATCATATAATATTCCAAATTGTGCCCGCAGGATCTCAAGTTCTTTTGGAATCTTCAAAGAATTCTCTCTCAGCCACCTTCCGATCAAATGCCGCCCAGATTCGAAGTATTCATGGTTTGCATAAATCGGTTCAACAACCGCGATCGCAGCGGTTTCACGCTTTTTGCAGAATCTATCGAATTCCTCTATGTGCGGTAGGTATTGGTCGGACCGATCCGCAATGATTTTTCCACAGTGAAACCGCTTCGCTTCGGCAAGCAGGCATTTAAAAAAATCCAAAAGATCTAACGATTCCATCTCGTAAAGAATTTTGATGGGGTACTCTTGAGCACTATTCTTTTGATCCTCGCAGCCGGCTATACAAAAATAAGCAGGTGATGATGCCGTTGGCCATGACACAGCGGCCCGGACACTGCGATAGGGATATTCCAATTCCCCGTGCTCTGTTTCAATTCTGTGGTAAATGATCCCCGTTCTTTCATCTTTTCGTGAGCTGATTATACGGTACATTTCCTTTCCTCTAAGCAAATTGTGGGAATAGCAATCTTGGAAGGCTTTGACGGGCCATAGCCTCGTAATTGAAAGCGTGTCGGAAGTGATCCGGGCCAAGTTTTACGTAGACGTAGCGCTTTGATCCGGTCTCTTCGTCCTCCTCAAGTTTCTTGGCCACATTATGGAGATGTTTAGCAAACTCCCTGGTGATGTCGCATTCTTTAGGCAGAACGATACTCTTATCCATGACCTCCCTGTGAGAAGCATCCAGGCTCTCAGTCCGATTACAGGACACAATCAGCTCTTTTTCATTCCAAGCATAGTGTCCTTTTTGGTGCTCGTTATAGTAATTCAAAAAAACCCTTCCCTTATGCCGTTCAGCGAAGGCCCGGGCGTTACGGGTCTCCGGCAGGGCATCCATGACACATCTAGATACCCGAAAGTTCTTCATGAGCCGGTCCAGTTCGTCCCAATCTTTATACACCTCGAGATGGACAATCCTGCCGGCCATCTGAGGATGCTTTTTCCCAATGACAACATGAAGGTCTTTGCCTTGGTCTACTCCCATCGAACAGGGGCCCGGATCTTCACTGGCAATCCCTTCACTGCCGCATAATGAAAGGACCTCCTGAACAGAAAGCCGATTCTCGGCCTCCACATAGGCAATGCCAATCTTGAGATTGTAAAAGTCTGTTAGATTATTGGTTGTACGAAACTGATGAAGGATATCCCCAGGGTCAACAAAGTGGCTGAAAAGCTGAGAGTAATGGTACCCACGTTTTTCGGTCACCCTAGGATTCTTGGCTACCCATTCGCCCACAGAAGGATTGAGTTCGCTTTTGCATTTCTGACAGGCCCTTATCACTCTGCCGTTGACGGTCAAAAGGCAATCCGGGAAGGTATCTTCAAGACAGGTATACTCCCCGCACTTCTCGCACTTTAAGAGCCAGTATCTTTGGTCGGTCTCCTGAAAGGCTTTATCAATCCCGTAATCCGGAAGGGTAGGATTCGAGAGTTTCAAGACTTCTTTAAGTTCACTATGACCCATCCTCTCCATGGCCATGTCGATAGAGTTTTGTGGTGCTTCATCCAGTTCATCAAATACGATGAAATCGATGGGAACGGACTTCAAGCCCACCCGTGACTTCATCCCCCGGAGATAAAGAAAAGAGTTCCAAATCCTTTTAATGTTGGCCGCATCAGTATCTCGCAGCCATGTACCTATGGTCTCTGGATTTTCATCAATGAGAGGATCTATCCGGCCCTTGCTAAAGTCGGTGACATCGCTCTTACTGGGGAAAAGGTATAAAATACCCCGGTAACCGCCATAACGGGCTCCATAAGCCACTTTAAGCATTGCCTTAGAGGTCAAGCCCATCTGAGCAGCTTTTTCTTCAACCTGGTGAGGATGATTGTCCCGATAGGGCTCAATCAGGTATTCATGCCGCTCATAAGTGAAGGGACGGCCGTCCAGGGTAATCGCCTTTACCCATTCGTGGAAGGGAGGGACGCCGGTATCGCCGATTCGCTGATCAATTGAGGTCAAGAGGAAATCTAAGATTTCGCCTCGACTGAAGTCTTTTGCGAATCCGTTCCTGGCACTTTGGACTCTCACAGGCAATCTCCTCATCAATTATCTTCAGAGTTTCTACCACTTCATTGGAGAGATAGAGCTTATACCCAATGTCCGCTATGGCGTTGATAAGCTTTCTCATCTCGGCGGTGAATTTGAGCTTTTGATCCTGCCAAGCCCGATATTCGTCATTGGTGCTGGGCGTGACCGATTTCTCGATCCACTCCAACTCTCCCCTCGCTTTATCGCAAAGGAAGAGGAGGTGATCGGTAGCTTCATTTTTTTTCTCGACGTAGACAGGGGCCTCCGGCATCGCAGCCTTGGTGACTTCCAATCCCATCTGCTTCAGAATCTTCGAAACGGTCCCTTTTGCGCATTTGTGTTTCTTCGCAATCTGCACGGGCCTCATGCCGTTGTCGAAATCCTCTCTGACCTTTACCCAGTCTATTTTCTTCTTTGCCATTGGAAATTCTTTGGAAACTTTTTAGGAAACGTTTCCAATCTGAGCCGCCGCCTTCACGTCTACCCGCTAAAATGCGTGCAAGCAGTCGCGATGGCCGGAACATCAAGCACTTTGCGGATTGACCTGGTGATGTCCGATTCTTTCATCTCAGGTTTACCCGATCTCCATCATACAGAAGAGGAGGCCATAGTTAACGGCATCCGGCCGACCAATCGCATCATAGATGACAGCCTCCGGGTATTTTTCCGCTACATCTTCGGCAAGGAATCCTGTGGTTCTACCCTCGACTGTCATTTCCGGGTGCTCCCTCTTAGCCTCTTCAGTATATTCAAACTGGATCGGTTGAAGTCCGTTGATCTTGTCCCCGACAGGAACGATATCCTTCTCCCATGTCTTCATGGCAGGGGTTACAAGGGCGTTTTCGTACCAATCCTGGATCGCGCCGGGGTCAAACTCACCTACATCGAATCTTGGCACGTCCCCGGTCCCCCCAGAGAATTCTGTTAATGGCCTCTTGCGAGGTTGCGCTTCTATCCTGGATGCGACCGCTAAGCAGCTGCTCAATCAACTCCCAGCTCTTCTTTTGTAAGTCCGAAGAGCCGGCCGTAAGGCTTCCTGGGTAAGCCTGCACTCCTGTTCCTACCTGATCGCGAAGAAGGTCGGTTAATTGCTTGAGTAACGCTCCCTGGCCGCCTGTCAGTGTTGATAATTGCTGTACTGTCGGATCTTCTGTTTTACCGACAAAGAAATCTCCTACATCACCCATATCGTTTCTCCTTTCTCCTCAATGGTGTAAAGGCATTGATCTTTAACTCTCTCCAATAAATCCCTTATGGGAATCAATCCATCTATCCAAATCATGAATATCCAACCAGAGTTTTGACCTTTCCCCGAGCTGAACCACGGGGAAGGCGCGCTGGTATATAAGCTGTCGCATAGAATCAACCCCCCGCCCTAGGTATTTGGCAGCTTGCTTAAGGGTTAAAAGCCTTGGACGCACTGGATTTGTCATCCTTAGCGTGTCTTTCACGTCCTGTAACGTGTCTATATTATTTGTGTTTTTAGATGCCATGATGTCGCTGTAACGGTTTTGAAGTGATCAAACCTCACGATTTATTGCATTGATCACGTCGCGCACATCGTGATTCCTGGCAATGCTGAACCTGCTTGCATCCCACTTCAGTTTGTTCCCACACTCATAGCAGCGGAGCTCATTAATCGAATTCTGGTCTAGGTGGGTTGATCCGCATTTCACACAGAAAACGACAGGGACATTTTCCTTGAGGCTCTGAGCGAATTTTCTGAGACGAATTTTGGGATGTATGGTTTTCATTCTTTTTCAGTCCAAAGTAGGGAAACCGGGGTAACTGGGGTAATTACCCTTATATTTATATAACCCCGCTTTCCCCGGTTATGAATTGTAGTGATTTCAATACTTTAAACCGGGGAAAATCCGCCTTTGCCCCGCTTTCCCGTTTCCCCGGTTTGTTTTGCAATGATTTCCGGTAGATAACCGGGGCAAATTCAGAAAGTGGGGAAACGGCCTTGGTTTTCCCCGGTTCCCCGGTTTTGGCCCTGAATGAAGTATCCTTTAGGCCTTCCATTACCCTGATTCCTTTCATTGATTTCTAGGAGTTCTACTGCTCGTCGAATGTAGGTTTTAGCACTCTTCCTTGAACATCCTACTTGCATTACGATCTCATCGATTAAGACTCCCTGCTTGTCCACCTCTCCCCCGAGCTCATCAAGAATGTCTCTCACCTTTCCGGGAGAACACAGGGTCCCTTCATCTGAGATAGAAAGTAGGAAACTTTCATCTCTTTCAAGAAGAAGGGGTCTGGGCGTTGCGCCGTCCCGTACTTTTATGAATTCCAGCTGCCTTAAGATCTTATGTTCATGAGGCCTAACGGTGAAGGCCATAGCCGTAACCGACCAATCAACAATGGATTGCGCGCCCCTTGTCCTATATCTTGTTTGCTGTCCTTCTGAGGGTTTGCCGAAATGGTGAATGAGAATGCATGAGGTGCCGGCCTTCGTGTTGATCTCTGTGAGGGTGTCGAGGACGTCGCGCATCTGGACATTATCGTTTTCTTTGGAGGAATGAAGGTTGCTCAAACAGTCATATATGATGACTTCGCCCTCTGATTCCTTAACGAGTTGTAGTAGCCTCTCGCGATCCTTCTTCAAGGTAAGGTTGACGCGGTTCTTCCGGTCGGCATATATCAGGCGCCCTTTTGGTAATTGCCTGATTCCAAGCCCTTCACACATTTTTTTGAGGCGCGTTTGTTCCATTGGTTCAGAGTTTTCATATTGGAAAATAGTAACCTTCCTTGATGTAGGGATATCAAAACCCAACCAATCCCATCCCATGACAAGATGGAGCGCAAGCTCCAGACGCAGCAGACTTTTACCTATACCTGTTTCACCGGATAGGATTATGTGGGAATTCCAGGGCATGATACCGGCCCCGATGATGGGAGGTTTCTTTTCATAATTATTGGTTAGGAGATCTTCAGCAGAAAAGAAATTCTTTGGCGGGGTCCACAGGGGGCTTTCCTTGGCCAGTTTGATTAAGGTATCAACCGTATGGTCTCGACCATATTGCTCAAGATAGTCGGCAAGATCTCCCTTTTCTGGCAGGCCGGGCAGGTTGACAATTTTCACCTCCTTCGCCCTATCATGAAGGGCCTTGGCCAACTGTTCTGAATGTTTTCGACCCGGTTCGTCGTTATCCGGAAGGATATAAACGGATTTACCTTTCAAGGGTCCAAGTATCTTATGCTTAGCCTCTTGAAAGGGTATCTTGCCGGCACCTCCGGGATTACATGTCGCACAGCCAAGCTCCAGTGAAGTAATAATATCCGCGCATTTTTCGCCTTCGGGAAACCAAACAGTTGACGCCTTTAGGATCCGTGGCAGATTGTATAAAACCAGACGAACACCGTTCATGGCGCCCCTTTTCTTTACGAGGTTTCCCTCACCGTTGTAAGGATAAGTCGGGAATTCCTTTTTTCCGTTTCCCGTATCGAGGCGTTGCACCTGGTAGAGTTTGTGACCTTGTTCATCCAGGTAGTCCCATGTGGCATTAAGTTTACCGGTCCCTCTGGGTTTGCTCTGAGTCGGCCTTGTCTGCGATCTCCCGCCATTATCCCCGCGCCCTACAGCTCCGGCCGCCTCTTTAAAAGAGAGCCCATCCAGATCGCGGAGAAGTTGAATATCATCTCCTTTCCAATCACAACCCCGGATGCAATGAGCTCGGTTCTTATCAGGCCAGATACAAAACCTATCCGTGCCGCCGCAAAAGGGACACGCAGACGAATACTCGTCCGCCGTTTTCTTTTTCAGTTGGAAGCCCCTATTTTCGAGAAGCTGCTGAATCATCGTTCGCTCAGATAGATTAACCGATCTAATAGAAGGCTACGCTTGCGATTGTAGGGCTTTGTGGTGACAATCATCGCAATCCAGGGAAGCAGCAGGCGTGTAATCCCTCGCTGAACGTTCTTTAAGAGCTTGCCGAGCATAGATCCTGCCTTGGCTTCGATATCAGATTTGAATACCGGTTCTCTCTCAAGCCGCATGACGATGCTCCCTTATCGGCAAAATATCTTTCCCACAGCCTAATAGATCCACCCATTTATCGCCCTCGGTAGGGGTAAGATGTCGAATGCCTCGCACTACGCGGGAAACCAACCAGTCACTCGCGCCCAGGGCGAGCGCGAAACGCTCTTGGCTTCCATATTTGCCGACAATTGCTGCCTTTAACCGTAGCTGATTTTCCGTCATCGTTTCCTCCATGTATTGTTAACGATATAATTTATTTATCATTTACTTCTTATGAGAACAACACAAAATTTTATGTTTTTGTGTTGACTTTAAAGATTTTCTTCGATAATGATCTTTTTATTAAAATAAAAAAATCGTTAACATGGAGGTTGCCTTGCAAAAGGAAAGATACAAAATTTTGAATTGGTTTTTCGAATTTGCCTATGCGGATTTTGACCAGATGCCGGCGGCGGAAATCAATTTCACTAGGGCGAAATTGACTGTATTACTCAACCATGGAGTGTGGAGTCGACCGGATGACAAGACTATCGAGTTTATGACCACACAGTACCTTGGATTGACTATTGAGATTGATGAGACTGAGAGGTTGAAAGCTATCCAGGCGGCTTTTCGGCAGACGTTCCATGAAACCATGGGCGCTATCGGCAACCTGCCAAGCGAAAACAAGTCAACCACGATATCGCAATCAAGTGGGTCGTGGGGGCCTGTTCATGTTCTTTTCCAGCACTTCATGCCTGCAATTACGTTGCAAGCCCAAATCACAACCATACCTGCTGAGGTGTTGTCATCAAAGAAATTCTCTGATGGCGCTATGAAGGTAACTGATGTAATTGATACGACTGGAATACCTAATGGGAAGCAATTATTTAAAAAGGGATGGAGGAAAAATGCATGCATTGAGGTTATATCACAGCACGCCGACCCCGTGGCTTTATTAGGTACTATTTTTCTTCGGGAAATAAACGGCGCACCGCTTGGGGTTTTTCGCCAATGCGAAGCGTGTGCGCGTTGGTTCCTGCATACCTCGGCCAAAAAACGCCGATTCTGTGCAAACCGCTGCGCTGCTCGCATTTCTAACCGAGAGCGCCGCGCCAAGGTGAAGGCTAATGATCCAAAACGGTATCGGGATGAAGCGGAAGCAGGCAAAAAGAGAAGTCGGAAGTCCTACAAAAGAAAGATCGGGCTTATTCATGAAAACTGATTCAACTGAATCGTTCAAACGAAAAAGGGAGGCGCCCTAGATCGGCCCTTACCTCGTTATCTCAAAAAAAACCCGCTGGGACCTCCAGCGGGCAATATTTCAAAAAGTCTGTATCAAGTGATAAGCATGAAGCTACGATTTCAGGAAAAAAATAGATCAGTCAGTGCAATCCTCTTCCGGATGATTCCGAAGGCGTGGAAATCCCTATTCTCATAGGTCTCCCAAATTATATGAGTAATCCAGTCAATGAATTGGAGATTTAAATTCTTGTGGCTTTCTTGTGGTCTATTCTCGATCACAGTTTTTGAGTTCAAATCAAACCAAAGCTTGATTTGCAGGTAATCAGCGAGGCTATTTCCGCTTTGTACCTTTATGGATCGTTCGTCGGGTATAAAACATATCTTCTTATGGCGCCTGATTTCCTCCGGTAGAACCAAGCCAATCATGTAATTATACAGCTTATTAGGGTCCTCGCGAATATGATCCTTGACCTTTCGCTTGTTAACGGTAATTGCAAAGATCTTGATCCGAGAATTCTGGGCCAACAGCGTTTCCACTCTTTTGACGAAGAACACCTTTTCATCCAAGGTTAGCTCGGAGCCTTTTATTTCGAACGTAGTCTTTTGCCGTCTGAGCTGATAGAGCTTTTTTACTATCCTTTTGGGGAGATGAGAGAGTTCTGCAGGTATGAGAAGGAAGGCAATCGTTAAATATCTACTGGATCCGCCTTTTCGAAAAGGCCTCTTGAATGAAAAGCCAAGATCACCGCTCTCATCGATGTAGACATTCATGATAGGCCAAAAAAAATAGCGGTCCCTGGAGCCGGCATATTTACAATATGCTTATGATACCTAAATTGGCGTCACGGTTATTCCAGGATTTACCCGCTAATGGAATTATCGTCATTTTTTATGTAAAATTCAAGCAAAAAGTGCCTTTTAAGCACATTTTAGATAGGAAAAGGGGGAGATGGCCGGGAATTGGCCATCCCCCCTCATAATACTCTTCTTCTCACCATAAAAATTGCAGCGTTTTTGCAGTCATGACAAACCAAAACAGGCCCTAACAGACCCGAGCAGATACTAACCTAAAATCAGGATAACCTCAAGCCAGGATTGGGGAAAACCCCAATTGACAGGGGTCTTGGGAGATGCTTGATTGGGACTCAAAATCCAGTGGTCCTTGCGACCGTGAGAGTTCGAGTCTCTCCTCCGGCACCATGATAATAATGAGCCATGGCTTTTGCTATGGCCCTTTTTATTCGGCTTCGTCAGAATACCCTGCAACTTGTTGCGGGGAGCCTCATCCCCCTTCTCAGAAAGCCACGGGCTTGCCCGTGGATGAATGCGCGAAAATTTAATGCGACGGCGCGATGTCACCCCCAAATTGAGGCAGATAACCGAGTCATAGCCGAAGGCTAAGCCGGATAACTTAAAGGGACCACGGGTTTACCCGTGGGGTTTCATTTGGATCGTTTTGAATTCTGAAAAGATAGCTTTGCCCGCAAATCTCGTGGGGTGACAATCATGATTGTTTTTCATGAATGCAGTGCGTGAACGTCATGAACCCGTGAAAGGAGCCGGGATAGATGGCATGGGAGGCCTAGATGTCCTTTCAGGTGTCCGACCCGTTGGTTTCAATCCATTTCATAAAAAGATCCACGCATTCCGGACAGAGTTGACTGCCTTTCACACCCTGAATGATAAGAAAGGCATCTTGTTGAGTTCGGCCCCGTCGGTAGGGCCTGTCACTAGTGAGGGCATCGTACGTATCGGCAACCGCCGCTATCCGGGCCCAGATGGGTATTTCCTTTCCTTTAAGACCGTGGGGATAGCCTTTGCCGTCAAAGCGTTCATGGTGGTGCAGCACGATATCCATGGGTTTGGACAGGCTGGGTATTGATTGAAGTATTTCTGCGCCAATCGTAGGATGCAATTTTATGTGATCAAACTCTTCAGTCGTCAATGGGCCTTGTTTCAGAAGTACTTGGTCCCTGATCCCTATTTTGCCAATATCGTGCAGCCTACTACCAATCGTAGCGTCCTCGATGTCTTGCTGCGCGGCACCCGAAAAAGCCAGCATGCCAGATACGATTTCGGTAACCGACTCAGAATGGCCCCTCGTGTACGCGTCTCTAGCTTCCAGCGCAGAGGCAAGACTCGTTATGCTGGCAATAATGAGTTTTCGTTCTACATCTAAACGCTCCCTCTCCTTTAGGAGGAGAAGAAATTGATCAGATAAGATCCTTTCAATGAGGATAACGAGTTCATCGATATTGAATGGCTTGGAAATGTATGCGGCTGCGCCAAGTTGGAGCATGCGGTTCATGTCACCTACTTCACTTCGAACACTCATCACAACAAAAGGGATAGAGGCCATGGTTGGGTCTGAATGAACAGCCTCACAAAATGCAAAACCATCCATTTCAGGCATTTCGATGTCGCTAAGAATAAGATCCGGGTTATGTCTCTCAAGGGATTTCAATGCCTTTTTGCCGTTTTCAGCTGTGATCACCTGGAATCCGGCTTGCTCGAGACCCTGGCTCACTATTTTGCAAATGGCTGAGGAATCATCCACTATCATAACGAGCCTCTCTGCCCTAAAGCTTGCCTTAGAAAGAAAGCCTTCGACAATGCCATGTAATTTTTTTTTGGCATCGTCCTTTGATATGTAGGCCGAAGCCCCAGCACTGAATCCCGTTTCAATATCGGCATCTGAGTCAAAAGAACTGACAATGACGATGGGAATGCCCTTTGTGCTAGGAGAACTCCGCAGATCATTGCACAGTTCAATACCGTTTTTATTTGGCATGTCCACGTCGCTGACAATAACGTCGAACGAATGGGTCAAAGCAAGATCAAGGGCTGCTTGTCCGTCTTCCGCTTCGAAGATCTCGGCCCCAAGCGGTTTTAAAAGCTTTCTAAAACTCACTCGGATCGTAGTGCTGTCATCTACGATTAAGATTAGAGGCTTAGTCGACATTTTTGTCACTCTTCAATATAAGGATGAAAAAAGCTGAGTATTATACTACTCGAGGCGAAGATGGCCGATAACGCATCTTTCTCATTCTCTCCATCGACAGAAACGGCTCAAATATTAAATACTTCGTAACAAATTGTGCGATGAATTCGCGCTCCCATATTTCAGATGATGCGCTCCCAATTTTCCAATGTTTTGAGGAAGAGTTGGTGTTGTATTCGCTGGGCATTTTGGCAATTGGCCTAAAAGAATGCTAATTGGAAACCTAATTGCCTGCTGGCATAAAAAGCCACCCAGTATCATATCATTAATGGTATGCTTCAATAAGGAAAAAAGAGGTAGTAAACTACAATGAAAAGAACAAGATAATACTAAAGAAATAAGGAGAAATGCGATGGGTGCCGGATTAAGTAAAATGGTAAGGTATATTGCCACAAACCCATACCTGAATCTCGCTGCAGGGCTTATTTTTCTTGCTTCAGGAATTATTGAAACAATACATGAATTAATATGGGTTGAAGGATTCAAAATTGGCGCCCATCATGGCGTTGTCCTTTTTGCCATACGGCAAACTTTAAGATCGTTTACCGATATATTTGAAGGTGTGGTTTATGTTAATGAATAGTTTGATCGGCGTTTGAGCTCAATTTGAATCTTGTGCTAACTTTATGGTCATAGGGAAAATCAAGAAGGCAGTGATACCTGCCGCGGGATTGGGAACCCGGATGTCCTCGATTGCGACGGATCATCCGAAGGAGATCCTTCCGATCGGAGGACGGCCCATGATTTATCACTCCGTGCTGGAGGTGGCGCGGTCCGGAATCAACGACATTCTGATCGTAATTAATCGCCGGAAGAAATCGCTTTGCGAATATCTCGAGCAGGGAGGATTACTCGAAGATCTAAAGAAAGCGCCCGATGTTTTAATACCATTGCCCCACATTACCCTCATTGATCAGCCTGCTCCTCTCGGATCGGGCGAAGCGATATACCGTGCCAAGGACATGATCGGCGATCAACCCTTCGCCTTGATGATGCCCGATTACATACACCTTGGTTCTCTCCCTGCGCTGTCGCAGATGATTTCCGTTTATGAGCAGTTCAGGCACGATACAGTTGGCATCGTAACACTAAATTCGGAATCCGCTAAAGGATTCGGCAATGTAGGGATGGCGGAAACCAAGGATTTAGGCCAGGGTGCTGTTGTGGTGTTGAGCTTCTCTAAAAAGTCAAAAGATCCGCTACTTGTCGAGGAGGGAAGGGCCATTCAAAAATTGGTTGGAAGGTGGATTCTCGGGCCTCACTTTTTCAGTTATTTGGAAAGGGTTAGAGAGGACAAAGATTGGGATGACGCAACAGCGCTTCAGGCGCTGTCGCGAGAAAAGAAAATCATCGGAAAGATTCCTGAAGGGACTGGATTCGATGTGGGTAACCCAATCGGTTACAGGCACGCAGTCGTTTTTCTCAGAGAAAATGCAGCCATCAGATCAAGAGGTATCGAATTTAGCAATAAAGAGGTTCAAAGGCATTAATAATAGGACGCAGATTGCGCAGAAAACCGCAGATGTGTATTATTTGCGATCGCTCAGAACAGCCCGCTTTGCGGAAATCCCGATGAAAAGACATCGGGATATGTGTGGTATGCTCTTCTGAAGAAGAAAACAAGAAATCTTGTTCTATTCTTCAGAAAAGCTATCACACTGGTTCAAAGAGCGATCCTCTATCCTGAAAATCAGCGTTAATCAGCGTCCCCTTGGCAGTAAACTTAAACGATTAAGATAAAATTGATTTTACCTCTAGGAGATTTATACTTGGTTATGATCCACTGAAAATTCTAAAAAAGAGACGGGGGATATTGGAGATATGAGCACTTCAAAACATCTTGGAAAGGTCGTCCTATTGGTCTTTTGCTTTTTTGTTGTCATGCCCCATGATGTTACCCAAGCCACTGAAGTGAATATGAATGAAGTCCACGCCCTGAGCAAGAAACCGGTGAACTACATCCTTAAAGATGCACCAATCAAAAATATTAACCAGGAAAACTATTGGGATATCGTTGACAATAGCAGTAAACCAGTCATAGTCATGTTTTATTCGAATGTAGAAAAAAACTCCCGTTATCTCGCGACACTTCTCCGATATGTCGCGATTGATTTCAAAGACAAAATTCTATTTTGTGCCTACCTGGTAACTGATAAAGACAAACCGGATAAAGCCACAGCAGAAAAGCTGGAAAAACTCTATGGCCTGGACAAAACACCGGGCGTTCTGTTTTATGACCCTCACGAGTCCGGGAAAAAGGTGCTTGAGCACGAGCACTACGAGGTACCTGACTTCAAAGAGTACAAAACACCGAGCATGATGCTGTGGAAGGTATACTACTCAGAGGTTGAAAAGGTTATCAGGGAGAAAATTTTAGACTGAAACCCGCATGATGTTTTAATGCATACATCCCAATTTATAAACCCCTTTCTCGTCGGTGTTCCCTATCGGAAACTATGCTGAACCGACCCCGGCCCTGCGAGGATGAACATGGAGCTTGAGCAAAAGAGCCACCCGCCCTGGACCGACGATTTCCTTGATCAAATGCGCCAGGTCGCAGACAAGTTGTATGACATTTATATTCGAGACATCCTGGATCAGTCGTTTATCGAAAGGTACAAGGGGGTATTCGAGGATTGGGTGAAATTGCAAACCGATCAAAAGGCCGAAGTTAGGCGGATTCTCAACTCCTTCCCCGAGCGGGATGACCTTACGCCCATTGCGATCCAGGCGACTGATGCACTTTCTAAACTACAGATCCAGCAGCATAAGAGTACAGACAGATGGACTTTGCATCTGTGGCCCCAGGATTTTCATTTTCATATCCAAAGTGCCCGGCTTGCGACGCTCAACGCTTGCAAGGCCCTTGCAAACTATGAACTCCAGACCGCTCATGCCGCCATGAAGGCTGCATGGACGAACGGAACACTTCTGGTCAAGAACTTCGACAAGCTATTGGCTATTGTAAGCTCGGATCCGAGTTTGAGTGGACAAATGAGCGAAGAGAATAGAGACGCCTACAACCGTTTTCTACAAGCGGTCGAAGCGATCCGCATGAACCCAGGCATCTATCTCTGGGATCGGTCATTCCGTAAAATCCAGTTTGAAGCCTATCCCAGGGGTTTGAATATAAATTTTTCGCCCGTGGTGTGTCCGACCTGGATCGATGAGGAGAAACTGAAACTCGGCGTCAAGATTTGGAAGAGGCATATGGCCGAATGCCTTCTTGTTCTCTTTGCCCACAGCCTCCCGGCCTGTTACCTCGATCATAAAGGAATTCCCATGCTCTACGAGACCCATCGACTCGGTAAGCAGGAATTTCTTGCCGAGCGTATCTACGAAACCGGATTCTTCCTGCACGATGTGATGAAGGAGGATGGACTGGTAGTTCTTGAGGAGCCTATTGCCGAGCGAATCGCCTGGTTGGCATTCGCCGTTCACAATGCCCACCCCGATTGGCATTTTCAGTTTGGACGTTATCTCGTACCGGAATGGCACGATTCGAACGGTTCCGTTCACAGTTATTCAGAAGTGCTTGCCGATCCCGCGATCAAGGATGAATTCAACACCCTTGCAAAGCAAGGCAAAGTGCCGGGGAGTTATTCCGCTTCTGAACTCGGCACGCCGAACTTCGAACAACTTTTCAGAGCTTGTCTGGAAGGTGTGCGGAATCCCACGGCGAACTTCTTACACGGTCGCTGCCTATGGGGACCAGGCTTCCTTGCAACCCACAAGGTTCGCTATTTTCATGCGGAGATGCGCTATAGAGCGCTTCAGGCTCAGCCCCCCTTTGACGTCGCAAAGAACGGCATGCCAATCAACCAGGAGGACCTGGCCTATACCCTTTTAACTTTCGGTTATGTGATCCCGGTGGGATTGGAAAAACTCGGCGCTATTATAACCCGTGCCGAAAAGGAGGGATTCCTACATTGCTGGAAAATCGTTGGTCACCTTATAGGAATTAAAGAAGAGCTTCTCACGGATGACTGGGATGAAGCCAAGGAGCTATACGAAAAGATCAAGAACCGTCAAAAGGGAAGCTCTATCAATGGGATCAGGTTGACCAATGCTATATGTACTTTTATTACAAGGCAGCTGCCAAAGTGGCTTCCCTTTCGCTCCGCTATTCCCGCGGTTTGGATACGCGATCAGTTGGGAGCGGACGCCGACGATCTGTTTGACGAGAAAACCAAAGCTGCATCGCGCAACTTACCTGTCCGCATCTGCTGGGCGTTTGTGAAGCACGTTCTCCTGCGGTGGTACTTTGTAAGTCGCCAACTCTTCTGGGACAAATTTCAGTTCAGCCGTCGTTCCACGGACATTGAGCTAAAGTTATTGGGAGAGGCACTGCTGACGAGTTGGCACCAGACTTTCAAGCGGCAGCGATTCGACTTGACGGCGGGTTTAAAGGGATTTAAACCGGATGTCGAAACCAGTACGGCTGAAAAGAAGAAGAGACATCAGATCAGAAGAAAGGTCTTTTTCTGGGTTTTGATCGGATTCGGCCTTGTGGTAATCCGGCATCCGATCTTTTGGATAGGATTTGTTGGTTTTGTTGCTTGGCACCTAGCCTCCGGCGGATGGGGTGGGGCGTTAACCAAAGTCATGTTTTGGATGTTGATCCTCGACCAAGTCTTCCTGTCCTACATCACACGCAGGCTGCAGCGCTTCCTAAAGCAGTTGGCCATTAAGAGTGGGCCACAATTCTAATCGGCTCCGCGTCACCTGCCAACTCGACTAGCATGCCAGTCAACTAGTGTAAGCGATAGGCCGAAGACACTTCCTCCGGTGAAGGTCTCATCAATAGCCAAAATAGAAGCCACAATAGTGTGGTACAGAAGAGAAACGCATAAAATCATAGGCGTTTCCTACCCTTTTCTTGACACACTAGAACGAAAAACTTAATTTCCAATCATATAATGAAATTTTCGCTATCATCCCACCGAAAGGAGTCGAAATGTCTGACGGCGCACAAATGCTAATAAACACGGTGAACTACACTCTTACCTCTCAAATATTCAACATAATCGCATCTACCAGTTGGGTGTTGGCTTATGCCTTTATTATTCGGGGCATTATCAAAAACAAGTTTGTGGAAATGCCGTTTTTTGCTGGCCTGGGAAATATTTCCTGGGAGACGCTGAGAGGAACAATTTTACCCATTGATCTGGGCGTCCTTTTCGTTTATGGAGATCGAGCCTGGCTGATCCTCGATTTTTACATAGCATACAGCATCTTCAAATATGGTTATAAACAGCTCGCCATGGAGGAGCTAAAACCTCACTTTAAGAAACTGTGTGTTGGCATCATCATATTTTGGCTCGGAGCATTCTATTTATTCTATATACAGAGTCCATCAGGCGACGGCATCGGAAGCCTGGATACGGGTGCCGGCGGACGCTCCGCCCTTATGTTAAACCTTTTTATCGCGGTGCTTTACTTCCTGCAATGTCTTCGCAAGGACAATGCTTTGTATATGTCCAAGGAAGTAGCATGGTTTAAAATGGTCGGAACTGCATGTTTCACCATATTTGTAATTCTTGGAAGGCCTTGGGCTCACTTTTGTATCTATCTCGGAACGATCATTTTCATTGTGGATTGTTCCTACATTTACCTCTTAGGACGGAAGAAAGAGGAACTCGCTCAATCGATCAAGCTGTGAAATCGGAGGAGCGTACTCACTGCGCATGAACTCCTTTCCCGCCGGTGTTTCGTATCGGAAACAATGCTGAACCGACCGCAGCCCGGCTCCGCGAGGATGAACATGGAACTTGAGAAAAAGAGCCACCCGCCCTGGACGGACGAATTCCTGGATCAAAAGCGCCAAATCGGTGACGTATTATACGACAAGCACATTCGAAACCTGCTGGGCCAGGCGTATCTCGAAGATTTCCAGGAGGTTTTCGCGAATTGGGCGAACCTCCAGTCCGATCAGGTCACCGAAGGAAAGCGGATCCTCAGCTCCTGGACGGACGATGCCCATCATTCGCCTGAATCGATCCGGGCAGTCGACAGCCTGGCCGATCTGCAAATCAAGCAGTACCAGTTAACCGATGAACATGGCACACACCTGTGGCCCCAGAAGATGCATTTTCACATTCAGAGTATCAGGGGCGCGACGCTCAGGGCTTGCAGAGCCCTGTCCCATTATGATCTCCGGACCGCTTTTCCCGCTATGGAAAGCGCCCTGGCGAGCGGAAGGCTTCTGGTGGAGGAATACGAGAAACTGTCGAAAAGGGTCGCCTCGAATCCGGATTTGATGCAGAAAATGAGCCGGGAGAATCGAGCAGCCTACAACCTTTTTCTCGGTGTGGTCGACGCGATCCACAGAAACCCGGCTATTTTTCTCTGGGATGAGGCCTTTCGAACGGTCCAGTTTAAGACCTATCCCTTAGGATTGCAAAATAATTTTACGCCGGTGGTCTGTCCGGATTGGCTCGATGGGAAGAAACTGGATCGCGGCGTCAAGATTTGGAAACGGCATATGGCCGAATCCCTGCTCGTGCTTTATTCACACAGTCTCCCGGCCTGTTACCTCGATCACAAGGGAATCCCGATGCTCTACGAGACCGAACGGCTCGCCAAGCAGGAGTTTATCGCAGAGCGTATCTACGAAACCGGATTCTTCCTGAACGACGTGATGGAGGAGGACGGGCTTGCGGTTATTGAGGAGCCGGTGGCCAAACGAATCGCATACCTTGCGATCGCCGCCCACAAAACCTACCCCGATTGGCATTTTCAGCTTGGCCGCTATCTCCAACCGGAATGGCGCGATGCCGCGGGCGGCGTTCACAGTTATTCTGAGGCGCTGGCCGATCCCGAGATCAAGAAGGAGTTCGACGTCCTTGAAAAACAGGACGCAACGCCGGAGAGTTATTCCGCCGCCGATTTCGGCGCTCCAAGCTTCGAACGACTCTTTGGATATGAGCTGGAGGGCTATAGGAACCTCAGTGGAAACTTTCTGCAAAGCGGCTGCCTCTGGGGACCCGGATTTCTTGCGGCCCACAAGGTCCGCTATTTCCACGCGGAGATGCGCTTTCGAGCGCTCCAGGCGGATCCCCCCTATGAACGCGAAAAGTACGGCTATCCCATCAACCAGGAAGATCTGGCCTACACCCTTTTGACTTTCGGTTATGTGATCCCGGTAGGTTTGGAAAAACTCGGCGCTGTTATAACCCGCGCCGAAAAGGAAGGGTTTCTACACTGCTGGAGGCTCGTCGGGCACCTTATAGGTGTTGATGACGATCTTCTCACCGATGACTGGGATCAGGCCAAGGTACTGTATGAAACGATCAAGAAACGTGTGCAGGGAAAATCCGCCAACGTAATACAGTTGACAAATGCCCTGTGTACGTTCATTACGGACCTGCTGCCAAAGTGGCTCCCCTTCCGCTCCGCTGTCCCGGCGGTTTGGATACGGGACCAGCTGGGAGCGGACGCGGACGATCTGTTTGACCCGGCAACCCAAGCCGCCTCTCGTAATATCCCGGTCCGGGTCTGCTGGGGGTTTGTGAAACACGTTTTCCTCCGCCTTTATTTTCTGAGCCTATACATGATCTGGGACCGCTTAGCTTTTAGCCGCAAACCCACGGACTTTCAGTTACAGATTTTGGGGGAAGCGCTTTTGACAAGTTGGCATCAGACATTCAGGCGGCAGCGATTCGACTTGACGGCGAGTGTAAAGGGATTTGCGCAGGATGCCGGTGAATCCGCGGGTGAAAAGGAAAAGAGACATGAGATCCGAAGGAAGGTGTTTCTCTGGGTGTTGATCGGATTCGGCCTCATGGTGATCTGGCATCCGATCTTTTATGTTGGATTTGCATGTTTCGTTGCTATGCACTACAGCTCCGCCGACTGGGTTGAGACTTTGATGAAGGTCATGGCCTGGTTGTTGGTCTTCGACCAATTGTTTTTGACTTACATCCTACGGAAGCTGAAGCGCTTCCTGAAGCAGTTGGCTATTGAGTCGGGGTCACAATTATAGCAAGCTCCGCATCCGCGGGCTTGTGGTCGCAGACGCTTCCTAAAACCCATAGGAGATCTGCACATAAAAGCTTCGTTGAACCGCGGAAATCACCGTCGGAGTAAACGGATTCTGACCAAACTCGAAGCGTTCAGATTCCCACAGATTCTGTCCCACAAGCGCCACCTCGACACCCTTCTTCGGTCGCCAACTGAGGCGGGCATCCATGTCAAAATAATCCTCAACATTCTCCGCCGCGAATGCCGACAGGTCATCGACGAACCGACCCCAGAGGTCCAGTTCAATGTTTCCGGGCAGATCCAGGGACGAGCGCAAAGAGAATTGAGTGCGTGGGTCATTCCCCTCGGCAAATGGTGCTATGGCGAAATCATCGAATTCAATATCGAGGAAAGACCAGGTTCCAACCAGTCGCCAGGTATCCGTAGGACGCCAATCGGCCGTGATTTCGAAACCGAAGCTCCTGCCCGTGCCGCCATTGATGGTGAGGCTCGGGGAGATAAAGTGATTCGGTGGGTCTCCGAGTTCAATCAAGCCCGCCTCTCCGGTAAGAAATTTCTCGTAGTCGTTGAAAAAACCCGCCACCTCCATCGACAACTGATCCGACGGTTGAACGCGAAATCCGGCCTCATAAGCAATCAGCTCTTGGGATTCAATAGACGTGTTCCCGCGTCCTTCAAAGAAGGTCGGCAAGGATAATGCAGCGCTAGGAGGTATTGGCTCTATAGGCAGGAGAGACTTGATATCGTTGGCATCTCGCCCCGGCACCTGTACGGCGCGGGAAACGGCGGCCCAAAGGACATGGCGGGGAGAATTGAGCCAGATCCCTCTGATGTTCGGCTGAACCTCCCACCCTGTGAAGTCGTTGTATTCGAGTTTGGTGCCCAGCGTCAGTCGAAACCGATCCTCAAACAACGCTATTTCGTCCTGAACAAAGCCGCTATATAGCTCGTGGTTACTCCTTCCTGGAAGATAAAAAACACGGCGGGAGGGGTCGTTGAAGAAATTGTCCTGAAAATAGCGAAAACCCAAGCCATAAATGAAATCGTGTCCCGGGAGTACGGGGAATCGATGCTGATAATCCAAGTCAAATGTATCTCTTGTCCCTGCTAATGTGATTTCTTCACGCTCCGTTCGGTCATAGTAGAGTTGCAGTTGAAGATCGGAATGCTCACCCATTTGGTGCTTGTATCGAGCCAGCACATTTCCCCCGGCTACGTCAAATTTCTGTTGGGTTAACGGTCGGAAAGGCTCGGTAAAGCTGGGCACAAATTCCAGTTGTCTCTCCTGGCCCCTATAGTAGTCGCCTTGAATCGTGAAATGATTCCCGGACCAATCCCAGTCTCCTCGAAACCCGCCCTGACCAAGCCACCGCTCGTCGAAGCCGCCATCCATATCATCAATGGAGAAGTAATCAACATAGCCGCGAATAAATCCATTCTCTGAAATCCGGTGACCGTGTCGTATGGTGGTGAATCCCCGTTCTTCCGAGCCAGCGCCACCAGAGATGTAGCTACCTACGGTGTCCTTCGCATCCTTGGTAATAATATTGATCACGCCGTTCACGGCGTTGGCCCCCCACAGGGTTCCACCGGGACCTCGAATCACCTCTATGCGATCGATATCTTCGAGTGGGTAATGTTGCATGTCCCAAAAGACGCCCGACATAGTTGGTGAGTAGACGCTGCGGCCGTCGAACAGAACCAGCAGCATTTCAGTGAAACGCTCATTGAATCCCCTCACGGCAACGGCCCACTTGTTGGCATCGTTCTGGGCGACACTGACGCCCGGGGCTAGCCGCAGGGCTTCGGGGATACTGCGGGCACCCGACCGCCGGATATCCTCGCTTGTAATCACGTGCACCGCCGCCGCTGCCTCGAAAAGTCGTTGAGGACGTTTCGATACGGACGTCACTTCGATATTCATCAATTCCTCGAGGCTGAGTTCCGTCAAGTCGGTTTTTGCCAGAATGATATCCTCGGACTGGGCGGCCCACGTCTGAACCGCTATGAATATCAAGATTAGCGCTACAATGATTGACCGCATAATCCTCCCTTTTTGAATGAGAATGAGATTATATTTATAGCAGATTCTAAATTTGTAGGAATCAGCTTGTCCGGCAAACGGAGTGCTAGAAAAGGCAGTTAAATGGATATAATTTTATGTACAATTTATTTAAAGAATTTTCGACCAAATTAGTATAATATACTAATAATATTAAACTTATATGAGATCGAATCAGTTTGTACCAATTTAATTATTCGGAGATGTGATATATTCAGTATTATAGAGCTCACTTCAATTACTTGCAAGCTGATAATTGCAAATATATTGTATCTAAATTCATAAATTGCTGAATTATCGAAGCTTTTTGTTAAAACGCTTGCACTTTCTTAAGCCGTATGCATATTTAAGTGTAATCGGGAATAAGACGATAAGATTGCCACTAACGATCAAAACTATTGCTTTTTAAAACTGAAGAACCCTAATATTTATAAAGAGGATTTGTCTAAATTGCTTAAAGACATCAAGAAAAATCTATTCATCTACCTTGCTGCACTTTTCTTCTCCATTGGGATCCTATCATTCGCCGTATTCGCGAGTCCCGGTGGACTAACTGAATATAAAGTAAAGGCGGTCTTTATTTACAATTTCGCAAAATTCGTGGAATGGCCTCCAGATAAACCTCAGAAGTCCCAAAATATTTTGTCCCTTTGCGTGCTAGGGGACGATCCTTTTGGGGCTGACTTCAATGTGGTCAAAGGAAAAACCATCAAAGGCAGGACCGTTGAGAGTAAGACGGCTGCGAGTGTTGAGAAGGCCAAAGACTGTGATTGTCTTTTCATAAGCGATTCGGAGAAAAGTAAGGTTTCTGGAATATTGGAGGATCTAAAGGATTATAAGGTTCTAACCATTTCGGATATGGAAGGCTTTCTGGAGGCTGGGGGAATCATTCAATTCGTGTTGGATAAAAGGAAGGTCCGCTTCCTCATAAATATTAGCGCAGCGAAACAAGCCGGCTTCAAGGTGAGTTCGAAACTTCTGGAATTGGCCAAAGAGGTAAAAAGGTAAAGGCGCTGGATTATTAGGAGGGTTACAAAGGCTGATTATAGCTGATCTTAAACACCATAATTGAGTGAAGCCAATGCGATCCATTAGAGATTATTCAATAAAAAATAAATTAAGGTTGATTATTATCGTGGTCAGCTCTGTGGCTGTGCTGACTGCATGCGCCATATTTATTGCCTATGAACAGGCCCTTCAAAAGAAAGGCATGGCGCAGGATCTCTCCTCCTTGGCGGAGATTATTGCGGACCGGACAACTGCGGCAATTATTTTCGAAGATCCCGCTGCGGCGCAGGAGACCCTATCGGCCCTGCAGGCAAAAAAATCCATCGTCTCCGCCTGTCTCTATACCGATATCGGAAAAGTTTTCTCTTGTTATTATCGCGGGAATTTGAAAACCGACGATATCCCTTCTGAGCCCGGGGAATCAGGACACCGTTTTCTCCCGGACAGTTTGATCATTTTTCAGCCCATAATACTGGATAAAGAAAAAATTGGGACCGTCTATATCAAATCCGACCTGGTTGAGCTGGACAACATCCTAAAACAGTCTACGCTTAATGTGATAGCCGTCATGGGCATATCGCTGCTTCTGACCTTTTTCCTTTCTTCTTGGCTGCAAAAACTGATCTCCGGACCGGTCTTAAGTTTGGTTCAATCAGTAAGAACTGTATCTAAAGAAAAGGATTATACGATCCGGGCGGAAAAGCAGGGAGAGGACGAGCACGGCCACCTGGTGGATGCCTTTAATGAGATGCTGGCGAAAATTCAGACAAGGGACGAGAAACTGAATCGTCATCGGGAGCATCTGGAAGAAGAAGTCGCCGAGCGCACAGCCGAATTAAGATCAGCTAATGAGGAGATGTTTATCGCAAAGGAAAAAGCGGAGAAGGCTGCCAAGGCTGAAAGCGAGTTCCTCTCCATGATGAGCCATGAAATTCGCACACCGCTAAACGCCATTCTGGGCATGGGAGAACTGCTGGAGGAAACTTCTTTGAAGCCCGATCAAAATGAATACGTCCAGCTTTTAAGGTCGGCGGGAAGCACCCTCTTGGCCCTGATTAACGATATTCTGGATTTTTCAAAAATCGAGGCTGGCCATATCGAGTTAGAAACGCTCAACTTTAACCTTTGGGATATGGTTGAGAACAATTGCGAAATAATGGCCATTAGAGCCCACAAAAAGAACCTTGAGATCGCTTTTCACATTTCACCTGAGACGCCTACGTTTGTCATGGGAGACCAGGTTCGGCTAAACCAGGTCCTCATCAATTTGATAGGCAACGCCATCAAATTTACAGACACCGGGGGCGTGGTCGTGAAAGTTCAGACATGGAACGGATCTTCCAAAGAGGAAAAGGCAATGGAGTTGAAGTTCGCCGTGATAGATACGGGAATCGGCATCGCAAGTGACAAAGTGGAAACCATTTTCGAAAGTTTTAGCCAGGCTGATTCTTCCACCACCCGAAAATTCGGAGGAACCGGATTGGGACTATCTATATCCAAACGGTTGGTGGAAATAATGCAAGGAAGGATTTGGATCGAGAGTGAATTAGGCAAAGGGAGCACTTTTAATTTCACCGTGCGCCTGCTTCCCGGCAAAGGTGAGGATAGTCTTCTGTCGTCTTCAAAGGAGGTTAACCTTGCGGGGAAAAGGGTCCTTATTGTGGACGACACGCCCGTCAACCTGTTGATCTTGAGAGAATTTCTTAAAGGGTGGGGGGCTTTGGTGGCGGAGGCGGAGGATGGTGAAAACGCCTTGAGGGAAATAATTAAGAGAAAGGATGCAAACGATCCTTTCGACCTCATCCTGCTGGATTGCAAGATGCCCGGCATGGACGGTTTCGAAGTGGCAAAACGCATAAAGGAAATGGTAGGAACAACGGGATTATCGATAATGATGCTGACTTCCGATAATCGAAGCGGCGATATCGCCAAATGCAAAGAATATGGCATAGCGAGTTACCTGGTCAAACCTATTAAGCGGGATTCTCTGTTGAACTCCATCATGGAAGTAATGTCCAAACCCAAAGAAGTTGTCGTGGAAAAAGAGGTGAAAGAGGCCGCCTATTCATTTGATATGGAACCGATGAAGATCCTTCTCGTTGAGGATACGGTTGATAACCAAATTTTATTTAGGGCTTTTCTGAAAAAAGTACCGTGGGACCTGGATATGGCTGAAAACGGAGCTATAGGGCTTGAGAAATTCAAAAACGGCCATTACGATTTGGTCCTTATGGATATGCAAATGCCTGTCATGGACGGCTACACGGCCACGAGGGAAATACGGAAATGGGAAAAGGAGAAGGGGGTAAAGGATACCCCAATCATCGCTTTAACCGCTTATGCGCTTACGAAAGAGCTCAGGAAAAGCATAGAAGCGGGATGCAACGGACACATAACGAAGCCGGTTAAAAAGGCGAAGTTAATCGAATCCATTCTAGAGCATTACAATGCTTCAAAAAAAGCCGATAGTTTCGGAGAGGAATCTAAATTTGTCGTCCATGTCTCCCCGGAAATTAAGAATTTGCTTCCCTCCTTTATGGGAGGACTTCAGAAAAATCTCCAGGCTCTTAATCAAGCCTTGGTTAATCAGGATAACAAAACAATAGAGAGCATTGGTCACGAAATGGAAGATATCGGGAAAGGCTATGGGATGCAGTTTCAGTCGATATCAGGAATTGGGACGGACATTGAAGCCGCAGCTAAGGAACAAAATCAAGAAGCCATGAGGGAAAAGATCAACGAGCTTTCTAATTATCTGGAAAGAATCAAAGCGGTTTAATATCAAAATAGGGGTTATCCACATATGTAAGGCAACGACATAGCATTTCAGGCGTGTCGCGCAAAAGAGCGGTTGTGGAAGGGGTCTGTAAGGGCGCGGATTCGATGTAGGCAACCCAATCGGTTATCGCGAGGCCGTTGAATTCTTAAGGGCCGGTTCTTCACCTTTTTTGTAGTAACGGCGGGAACTGGCGCTGGCCATCATCAAAATTAATATCACCCCAACAAATCCTACCAAACATGCTTTAATCACTCCAAAAATCATTTTACACCTTC
>CAYWMP010000068.1:0-27817 GCA_964459445.1 uncultured Desulfobacteraceae bacterium | reverse complement strand
TATTCAACACTTATTCCTGATGATTTATCATCATTCGTCCAACGTTGAGGATGAGTTGCAACCGGGTTATAAAAAAAAGAGAGGCGAGTTAAGTTGAAACGTCTTATCTCAGCCGCAAATTTAAACTTATGACAAAGTCCAGGTTGTCAACTCCATCCTCCTGGTTGGACGTTTTGTTGCATTATGGAGTTTTCTGAAAAACCCTCCGGGACGACAAAGCGCCAAATCAAGGCGGCCGGCTAGCTGAATCGCCATGCCAAGCGCGGCACTGCCGAAAAAATCCAAGTAAGAACGGAGAAAAATTGCGCAAAACATGGCAAAACGGCTCATCATGGGGCACCACCCCATCAGCTAAATCAAACTCAAGACAAATCATTGCACTCATCATGCCGCGAGCCTCAACGGTGGAGCATGGCCCCGGTGGTGGACATACACAGTCCGCAGCACTGCGCCGCAGACGGGACACAGAACGCCATCCCAGTCCGGAAACATCCGGCACAGCAATTCCTGTGCATGGGGCAGATCAGTGAGCGGTTCGTATGGCGGTTGCCCTAGTTGAGCACGGGCATCATCAAGTTTGCCACTGCAGTTGGGATGAAACAGGCCGTAGGCTCGTACAAGATGTGTGCCTTTCTCCGGCACGTGGCTCAGTAGACGCCGGATGAATGTCTGCGCTTTCAAACGGAATGTGCGCTGCCCGTGTTTCTCGGGATGGGCATATGTAATGGCGATATTGTCACCGTCGTAGCCAACAATACGTTTTTCCGAAATAGGACCCCGGCGAATGTAACGACCCACGTATTTGTATACACACTCAGCATGCTCATAGGAAGGCTCAATATCCGCGTGCCACTTTACCCTACCCAGTTTGTTAAGCACGTTAAGGCACTGTTGAACACTCATTCCGGCAGGGGGAATGAGAACCTCTCCTTGCAATCCCTTGCGAAGATAGGACAAAAACTTCCCTCGGAACTTCTTTGCCAAAACGGGTGTCGGAACCAGAAAATCGACTTTGGCATCTATCCATTGATAAACCGGACTTAACCCTCCTGCCGTAACAATGAAATGCAGGTGGCAGTGCTCCTGCATTTCGTCATCCCAGCTCTGAAACACTGCGATTGCGCCAGGTAACGCACCAAGCCAGTGCGAATCTGAAAGCAATTCCCTCAACGTGTGCCAGCCGGCGCGAAGCATAAAATTCGTAAACCCTTTGCGGTTCCAGCGCCAGATACGATGAAGTTCATGGCTGATGGTAAACACAATGTGAAAGTAACGGCACGAAAGCGCCTGAACTCTCCTGCGCTCAAGCCATAGCTCGGTTTCCGTCACACCACACTGGGGGCAACTGCGGTGCTTGCAGGAGTTTTTAAGGATCACTCGATAGTGACCATTCGGGCATTCATCAACGTGATAGCCCCGCTCAGCCCTCCGACACGTCATTATGTTCCATGCCGCCAGCCGCTCTCGCTTACTAACTTTGCGCTCACGTTTGTATCTATCAAAATGATCAAGAAATATCCTTTGTACGATCCCCGCTTCCATCCGGCCCCAACCCAGGCTTTACATCCGCTCTACACTCACGAAGGATCTCCTCCGCACGCTTCTGACCAAATTCCTTGACCATCTGATCCCAGATTTCAGAATTGCGTAACTCACGCTGAAAGTTCGCAGTCAAACGATCAGAGAACTCAGAGAAAAAACCTCTCTTCGCTCCCCTTCGCTTACCCTTCAAACGTTTGGCCTTACCCATGATATTCAACACTTATTCCTGATGATTTATCATCATTCGTCCAACGACCAAGCTCACTGGCGGGGATGTAGCGCAGCGGAATCCCCGTCCAGTGCAGCGCCTTGTTCGGCTTTCATCATTTTGATTTAGCTTCTTCAGCCTTTTGAAGGGCCTCTCCAGAAAGCTGTTCGAGAAGTTTCTTGTCGAAGATGATTTTCTCTATTCGATCCTGATAGATTGAGACTTCTCTGCCAAAGTCGAGATCAATAGCTATATCTTCATCTTTGAGGAACCCTGACACTTTGTCGCCATTCTTCAAAGTGATTTCTGTTACAGTCCCTTTCTTGCTGATAAACTCGATCTTCGCAATCTGACCGATTTCTACTGGCATCTCTCCAAATGCTGCCCCTATCTTAAGTGATTGGTTCTTGACCGTTCCTGAGAAGTGATCTCCGTTGGTGAGTGTGACATCGTGATTCACTGGGTATTTTTCCTTTTCATTAGCTCGTACACGGAAACCAAGCTTGGAAATCTTCTCCTTCCTGATTTTGATTACCGGGCCGGCATCCAGTTTAACTGTTACTTCAGCGTCAAGGATAAATCCACTGAACACATCGCCATTTAATACGACAATACGCTCAATATTGTTTGCGCCACCTTCGTAAATAATTGTAGCAATGTCGCTTGCAGGAAATTCAAGCTGAGCATATGAGGTCTGTATACGGAAATTTTCGTTTTGCACAGTTCCCGTCAATTTATCGCCAGATTTGAGAAGTAATGCTTCCTTCTCTTCTCCACGGAAGATCTCAATGCCAGCTTTCGCTCCAAGCGTTCGAGGGTCATAATTCACTATATTTGCAAGATCTCCAGGATCAATGTCTGCACATGCTGGAGCGACCTCAAAAGCCTGAGCAAATTCCAAAGCCTGCTCTTTCTTCGGTCTAATACTGAGAAAGTGTAAAAGTACGACCTTTGATTCTGGTTGAATGGCAAGACCATCCCACCAAAAATCGATATTGGAAGTCTTTTTGTTTCGGTTTGGATGTGCCACACCACCGCTACCATAGAAAAACTCAGTAACTACCCCCTCCCAGCCAGAAGCAACAACGGCATTTTCATTTTCCCACACGATTTTAGGGCTTTCTGGTTGCGTCAGCATGGCAACTTTGGTGGCAACTGGTGTAGTGGACTTGTTCTCGATTATTTCCATAATCCTGACATATCCTTCACCCTTCCCGAAAAAGAACTTCCGTGTGACATGAACAGGACCGATAACCTTTGGACCGACTTGAACCTCTATACCATTTTCGGTAACTGTTCGAGTTGCCGATTCCAAGGCGGGGAAAGATGTGTCGTCAACTTTTAGAAAGGTGGCTCTCCCTTTGTCAGAGAAAGGACTCTTGTTACCGTTACGTAGAGTCCCATCTTTTTGAACAGACCAAATATTCTCTAATCCGTCCTGAACATCCAACGGCAGGGCAACTTGATCTGCGTAAACAGGCATTGCCAGTACCAAGCTGAATAATGCAATTACAATTAATGTTTTCATTAATCTCAAACTTTTCATTGTCTTCTCCTTTTGGTAGCCGAACAGTTAGGATAGATGGAAAAATTTCATTATATTGCGTTTATATCATGTAATCAATTCTATCTAATTTCATATTATCTAATAAAAAATGGAAAATATCCAATTGAATTTTCCATGTTTCGACGATATGATATTGATCCCATGGAAAACAAACCAAAATTCAGGCCTGACCCGGGTCTGAAGCTCATGGATCAGGTCCGGCAGGTTCTGCACTACCATCATTACGCTTACCGCACAGAACAGACCTATTGCGACTGGATCGTTCGTTATATTAAATACTTTGGCGCCAAGAAGCATCCTCAGGACATGGGGAAGACCGAAATCGATGGATTTCTGAGCCACCTCGCCACCGATCGCAAGGTCTCTGCCTCAACATACGAGTCGTCCAGGAGCTTATGGGCCATGCCGATGTGAAGACCACCGAAATCTACACACATGTGATGGAAAAGAATATTTCCGCGACTATAAGCCCTCTGGATACAATTTAGGCCCCGCCCTTTCATCCCCTGCGATCAAAAATGCTCACGTTGAACTGATCGCACGAATCGATAGGATATAGCCCTTCCGCCTGTATGCTGTTGTCAATCGGAGCCAACTCAAGCAGCTTTCAGCATGAAATCCACATGCACGGCGTCAAACGGGAATTCGATGCGGCCTTTATCGTTCTTTTGCAATATGCCCACATTCAAAAGCGCGTGAACATCACCATGAACAGCTTTTACGTCCCTCCCCAGACGGCGTGCTGTCTCCCGAATCGATATGGGTCCTGCGCCGGTCATGACCTTGAGCAACTCCCAGCGTTTGGTCGTAAGTACCTTGAAAAGAAGTGCAGGCGACTCGAAGCTAATGAACGTTCCTTGCGATTCTCCCCCGAACGCTCGGAGGATGCGGCGGTTAATTTTTTCACGGGAAGAGATTACTAATGTAACGGTACGCATTTTAAGGCCTCCAATTGTCCACGTCGCTCCAGAAATCATCGAGAAGGGCTTGCGGCGTGGTGAAAACGTATGGGATTTCATCCTCGCCCATGTGCTTGTGATCACCTTTGCCTGCTTCGTTGTCGTAGCGCAGGACGCATTGACCATTCACCACGAGGGCGAGTCTATACTTAAAGCCGTGGTGGCTTCCTGAAACATGCGAAGGCAGGTGCCACACCATCATTTCCACAAAAGCGTTTTCAGAGACGGCGTGACGCTCGTTGAGCATCAGGTCGGTATTCATGTTGGTGATAATAACAACATTTGTGGGTGTTGTCAAACACTACAACATTGGTATACAGTTTCTAAGCAACCTCCAAATATAATTGACTGGATAACCCTGATTCTTCTTTGCAGAAATGGAGGAGTAAAAGGAGGATTATTTCGGGAAGGGGAAAAACTCATCAACGGCAGAGAACACTCGGTGCCGGGCTATAATGCTGATATAAAGGTCAAGGAAAGGCATTTCACCGGGGCTTCAGTCTGGAGGCTGTTAGAGTGGAGAGGCTGTTTAGACATGCTTCATGCGTATTTATAGACGGGGGTCTCGATGTACTGGTCAGGTTCTTTGTTGCTCTTGATGATCTCCTGGATATGCTCTACGGTTTCGGGTGCAAAAAACTGCTCCCCGGTTTGTTTTGAACAGAACACGGCGAAGAGGGGAGATTCTCGGAGTACCCACCGAACCGCTGCCTCTGGCTTTGCTTCCGCTTGGTTGGAGCCAAAGGGCCCCAAGATCTTGAAGAAGTGTCGCGAAAGGATTCTATTTTTTTCTTGACTCTCCCCTTGGGGCAGACCGTAAAACGATCATGAATGAAGAGCCGGTGTCTTGAAAATGACGGAAAATATTGGGATAAGGAGGTCAAGAATGAAAAAGCTGGACCACAAAAAAGAGCTCAAACACCTATACAAGCCCTCTGCAAAGGAAGTCATGGAGGTCGATGTGCCCCAAATGAATTTCCTCAAGATTGACGGCGCAGGAGATCCAAACACATCAAAGGCATTCCAACAGGCCATAGAGGCCCTGTTCAGTGTCTCCTATACCTTGAAGTTCATGATCAAAAGGGGAGAGCTTGGAATCGACTACAGTGTTATGCCGCCGGAGGGATTATGGTGGGCGGACGATTTGATGGCCTTTAGGGAGAACAGGAAAGATGAATGGATTTGGAAACTCATAATGATGCAACCTGATTTCATAACAAAGGATCTATATCTGGAAGCCATGGAGCAGGTCAAAAAAAAGAAAGACCTCCCTGCCTTGCCCAAAATGCGATTGGAGCCCTTTCACGAGGATCGAGCAGCGCAGATCATGCACATAGGCTCCTATTCAGAAGAGGCGCCGACCATTGAAAAGGTTCATTCCTATATTCGAGACAAGGGATTCCAGATATCGGGCAAACATCATGAGATTTACCTAAGTGATATTCGTCGAACCGTGCCTAAAAGATTAAAGACAGTTATCAGACAGCCAATGGATTGAGATTTCACGTATCAAGAATGTGACCCCGGTGAATTATTACGATTGCACTAAAGGACATATCAAGATGTTTGGTATAGGCGATTTTTCAAAAATGACGAACCTTTCAATCAAGTCACTTCGACTCTATCACGAAAAAGGGATACTCATGCCTTCGATGGTCGATGAATTCACAGGTTATCGATATTACGATGAGAAAAATTATGAGACCGCAAGGGCCATCAAAATCCTAAAGCGGTTCGATTTCAGCCTCACCGAGATCAAGCAAATCCTGGAGGGATACAAGGACGAATCGGATATTGTTGAGCATCTTGAGAAAAAACGGGAGGAAATCCAGTCTAAGATAACCCGATTTGCTGAAATATCGAGATCGATTGAAGATATCATTAAAAGAGAAAGGGGAGTCGCCACGGAGACGTATCGGGAGTTTGAAATCGAAGAAAAAAAGATCGAAACCATGTTGATTGCCGGTTATCGCATGAAAGGAAGGTATGAAGAGACAGGAAAAGGGTTCCAGATCCTGGGCAAGGCCGTTGGTCGTTTCATCGTTGGAAAGCCGATGTCTCTTTTTTATGATCATGAATACAAAGAAGAGGATGCGGATTTTGAGCCATGCTTTCCTGTTCGAAAGGGGATGGATTCACCTGGAATCTCGGTTAGAGAATTGCCCGGCGGCAAATGCGTTTCTTTGATCCATAAAGGCCCCTATGAAAAGCTCGGGGATTCCTATAAAAAGATCTTTGGCCACATCAATGAGAAGGGCTGGAAGGCCAAAGTACCTACACGCGAAGTCTTCATCAAAGGGCCGGGCCTGATCTTGAAAGGGAACCCCAAAAACTACCTGACCGAACTCCAGATTCTGATTGAGGAGTAGGTTCTGGACTGAAAGGCCCTGCAGCTGAAGCTGTAGGGCCTTTTGCCATCAAGTGGTCCTCCAGTCGCTGATGGGTAAGATGTCGCTTTTTCGACGTTCGTTCGAGTTTTAGCGACAGAATGGAAACAAGAAAGCTAAGGAGAGATTAGAAATGAAAAGAAAACTAATGATAGCATTACTGATAGTAGTTCTAATTCTGATCGCGGTGGGCGTGGCGTTCTATGTCTTGACGTCAAGACCGGCATATAAACCTGGCGTCTTAAGCGCACGAGATGATTTGAAAACCTTTACAACACCTCCGTCTCAGCAAGGCGTGGAAGAAGGATACTTGCAAGTTGATGACAAAACCAAAATCTATCATTTCACAGAAGGGGAAGGTGAACCAGTTCTAATAATTCACGGTGGCCCAGGTATTCCGCCTCTTAAACCCTGGGAAGGATTGAAACATGTTAAAGGATACAAGTTTTATTACTATCACCAAAGAGGATGCGGCGAATCAACGCGTCCTTTTGATAAATTCGAATCCAAGAATTACTACAAGAACATGATCACATTAATAGATAAGCTAGGCATGGAACAACAAATTGCAGATATAGAGCGCCTAAGAAAAATCTTGAAAGCGAGGAAAATGACGCTGGTCGGTCATTCCTACGGTGGGTTTATTGCCACGCTTTATGCGATCGAATTTCCCGAACATGTTGAAAAAATGATACTCATATCACCAGCTGGCGTATTAAAACTTCCTGCAGATAATGATGGCATTGCTGTGGTCAAAGACTATCTTTCTGATGAGAAGAAAAAGGATTTTGATGACTGGCTCAAAAAGTATTTAGACTACGGAAAGATATTTACAAAGAGCGAAAAGGAATTGGCTGCGTTAAACATGGAATATGGCGAATTCTATTTGGAAGCTGCTGAGCAGAAAGGCACTGAGGTTCCACTCCACATCAAGCGCAAATCAGGGCAGACAGATCAAGTTGGGGGATGGGTGGCGCACGCCATATATCTCAGCTTGGGACGGAAATATGATTATAGAGACAAGTTAAAAGATATTAAGGCCGAAACTCTCGTTGTTCATGGAGAAGAAGATGTTTATCCTGCAAGCATGAGTGAAGAGTACGCAGAATTGATTCCAAATTCAGAAAAAGAAATGATTTCCGGAGTAGGACATTTTGTTTTTGCTGAGAAGTCTGAGTATTTTGGCCAAGTGGTCAGAGACTTCCTCAAAGATTAAAGGTTCAGATAGTTAGCGAAGCTCCGCCTCAAACAGACGAGTTGATGGAGTAAAAAGAAGAACAAAGGGGTCTTCATTCCTGACAAAAAAAATCAAGCGTGAAGAATGAAAACTTGACCCCTATCTTTTGCTCCTTGCCCCCTGCTCCGTGCTCCTGGCCCCTCATTCCCCTCGATAAAGGATGCCAAGACTGAACTGGTCGTCAAGGGCCTGCATGATGGCCGCTTTTCTGTTGGTCGGATCGTGGGTTTCAGGAAGGGGATGCACCCATTCCTTGAGGTGATCCCAGGTCTTGAACCGTTTATCAAAGGTCACGCAGGAGGTATAGACATGGAAAAATGAAAAACCTTTGTGCCTGATGCCTTCGACCAGGGCCGCGGTGATGCTCTCCGGATCGCCCGCAAATAGTCGCGCCACAAAGGATGCATCATAGGATAGGGCCATAAGGGTGCCGTCAAGGGGCTTTTCAAAGGTGCCTCTGGGAGAAGCCTTGGTCTTGAATCCGACGGGCGAACTGGGAGAAGGTTGGCCTTTAGTCAGCCCATAGATGGAATTATCGAAAAGAACATAGTTGACGTCAATATTCCGTCTCGCAATGTGGGGCAAATGACCGCCGCCGATACCCAAGCCGTCGCCATCTCCCCCTACGGCAAATACGGTCAATTCCGGATTCCCCAGCTTTACCCCTGTTGCAACCGGCAGGGAACGGCCATGAACCGTATGAAGGCCGTAAGTGTTGGCGAAAAAGGGATAACGCCCGGCGCACCCGATTCCCGATACTGTGGTAACCATGTGATAGGGCAGGTTCAAGGCCTTAATCGCGCCGTTTATGCCTTGGTGGATGCCGAAATAACCGCATCCCGGACACCAGGTCGGCAGATTCTCGGATCGAACGGAGAACTTCCGAGACTCCTTTATTTTTGTGACTTTATCGGCAAGTACTTTGCCTGAGGTTTTCATATAAGGTCCTTTATTTTGTTGAAAATAGTAGATGGGGACATAGGTATGCCTGTGGCCTCATTCAATCGCACCACATCCTTTTTGTGCAAATGACCCACTAGATTGGCAAACTGCCCCTCGTAGTTGAGTTCGGGAATCAAGACCTCTTTACACCTGGCCATGAAAGCCCGGATGGGCTCCGCATGGAATGGGGAAAGCGCGGTGACCTTTAAAGCCCCTACCTTGAGACCCTCCTGCTCAGCCTTTCCTGCCGCCTCTAGCGCCGAGCCGAAGGTCGATCCCCAGGTCACGACACCGACATCCAAATTACCGTCCTTTGAAAACGCCACAGGCGCAGGCAGATCCTTCAAAGCGCCTTGAATCTTTCGGTGGCGTTTTTCACTCATCAAACTATGGTTTTGAGCCGTATAGGTGGGAACCCCGTTTTCCGAATGCTCCAGGCCGGTAGCTGCAAAGAGGTATCCTTCCATACCGGGGACAGATCGGGGTGAGATGCCGGATTCCGTGATTTCAAAACGTTCGTAAGAACCTTTTGTCGATTTCCCGGGATAGACGTTCCAATCGGCCGTATTCTTTTCCGATGCCTTGGGCATTTCTACGTTTTCCACGCGATTATCTAGAAAAAAATCCGTGAGCACCACTACGGGTGTCTGGTATTTCTCGGCTAATTGAAAGCTCTTGAGTGTATAGTGGTAGCATTCCAGGGCATTGGTAGGGGCGATAACGATGCGGGCGGAATCACCGGGGCCGCCAAAGACCGAGGCGTGAAGGTCCGACTGCTCTGTCTTTGTGGGCAGGCCGGTGGCAGGCCCTCCACGCTGGGCGTTGACAATCACAGCCGGGGTTTCCGACATCACACCGTGGGTGATCAGCTCAGTCATAAGAGCGAAGCCGGGGCCTGATGTAGCGGTCATGGCCCTCTTTCCAGCATAGAAGCTTCCTAGGACGGCCCCAATGGAAGCAATTTCATCTTCCATCTGCACAACCTTACCGCCTTGATCGGGCAGGACCTTGGCCAGGTATTCCATGATGGGGGTGGCCGGCGTAATCGGATAACCAAAATAGAGCATCAGGTTTGCATCCAGGGCGCCCTGTGCAATAGCTACATTCCCTGAAAGCAATAATTTCTTGTGTTCCCCGGTTTCTAAAGGACGGGTAAGGATTTTAAAAATGCGTCCTTCGAAGTGATTGAGGGCATATTGATAACCGGCGTCGAAACTCTTGAGGTTGGACCCCAATACTTTATCTCCCTTTGGAGCGAACTTCTGTGTGATAGCTTCTTTGAATGGTTCTTTGGGTACTCCAAAAACTGCGGCGAATCCCCCAAGGGCTGCAAGATTTCGTCCTCTTTTGCTGCCGGTCGCTTCGGCAGCGATATCCGCAAAAGGGACACCGTAGAGGTTGACGCCAGGCTCCACATGGGCCGCAATGGACTGATTTTCTTTAACATAGGCGGGCGGGTTATTGTCGAAGAACACAGTGGCCTTGTCCGCCAGACCCGAAACACGGGAGAGGGATTGCTCATCGTCAAGGGAAATCAAAACATGGGTTTCGTCACCCAGGGCGAGCATCTCACCATCACCGATGCGAGACCGTGTTACGCATCTCCCAAAACCTCGAATCTCGGCCGGGTATGAGTCAAAGGCAAGCACGGAGTATCCCGCCCTTGACATGGCTTCATTTAAAAGACCGCCTGCGGCGATCGTTCCATCACCCGACATTCCGCATATTTCGATGGTGATATCAACTTTTCCCATAATACAATCCATTCCCAAATTTTGTCTCTCACAGAGTACACAAAGGGCACAGAGAATTTGATCTGAATTCCTGAGAGGGGAATTCAGATCAAGCGCCTCCACTCTTCAAGAGGAGCACGTAGATGCTTCATCAATCTGCGTGGATATCATCCCTTTCGTTCGACCTGCCGTTCTGCCCCGAACTCACGACCGAGAGGGAAGCTTTCGGCAGCCTGAATTCTGAACACTGAACCCCTGAACACTCGCATTACTTGAGACGTCGAAGAATTAATCAACGTTGATTAAAAAGTTGAAGCGAATTATATGATTGACCTGGTTAGAACTCCATCCACCAGGAGGTATTAACCTTGATCCCTTGTACGTCGAAGACGCTTTCTGTAGCCACTTCGGCCTCCACTTTTTCACCCGCAAGATTCGAGGCGGCCACATGTCCTAAATTGACTGCATTTTCGTGACCGATGGAAACCCAGTAGTCCCGGATCTCAGGATGGTAGATCTGAGCACAATCTCCTGTCGCATACACGCCTTCAAAACCCGTGTTGAGGAATTGATTCACAAGGATGCCCCGGTCGATGCGTAATCCTTTTCCGGCAAGGAATTGGATATCCGGAGTGAGGCCGAAAAAGGCGCCGATGATGCCCACCTGGATTTTTCGTCCCTCGACATCGACTTCATAGGCATCATTCGAGAGGCGATCGATGTTATTGAGTTGTCTGTGTTGCAACACCTCGACGTCCCTCTGGCTGAGCTTCTGGGCCACATCCTCAAACAAAGCATCATTACACCGAATCGGCCAAAGGGCATCATCATTCAACATGAAATACACCTTCTTCTTGAGCTGTAGCAGTGCTTTGGTAACGGCAAGGGATGTGAGGTCGCCTCCCATCACAAGAATTGAATCAACCCTTGAAAGCTTATCCACCCAGACCTCCGCATCATGTATCGTCTTCAGGGTAAGGAGGTGATGGCGGAACCTGTCGTAGGGTCCGGGAATTCGGGGAACGCCACCCACTGCAATGATCACACCGCTAAAGGACAGGATCTCTTTATGATCAAGCTGGATCTGCTTATCCCTCAGGTTGATGTCCACTACCCTTTGACTGCTACGGAGTTTGATGCCTTTTCCTTTGTATGAATCGATGGGGCATTCATAAAGGGCCTCTTCCTCGATTTTCCCGGCAATGAGGTCCGGCAGGTGACGGGGTCTGTAGCAGCTCTCATGGTCTTTACTGATAAGTGTTACTCGTGCGTCAGGTGCCTTTTCCCTCAGGGTATGGGCGGCCTTATGGCCGGCAGGCCCGTTTCCGATGACCAAATAATGATCCGATGACACGTTAGCCCTCCGTTTCAACCGCTCTTTCCACGAGTTCAACTCGGGTAACGGATATACAGTCTACAGGACATACGCGCATGCATTCTCCGCAGCGTATGCAGCGGGAGTTGTCAATGACGATGGCGTTTACATCCTTCCAACTGGTTGTTTCCTCAAAACCTGTAATGGCGCCTACCTCGTTTGTATTGATTTTGTCGACCAGCTTGATGCAGTCTCTGGGAGCGACATCGATACAGTAACGGCAGTAGATGCAACGGTTCAGGTCTATTTCGTAATGAAGATAGCAAAGGTAGCAGCGCTTGGATTCCTCCTCTCCCTGCTCGATGGGGAACCCGGTCTCCACTTCCTTATTAAGGATCTTGAAGCGGGCTTCAATAGGCTGGACGGTGGGCATTTCCTGTCTTGGGATAAAGTCCCAAGTGCGGTCCCGGTCTGTTATCTCCGTATCTTCAAGCCTCACAACCCACTCACGGAAACGCCGGCCAATGAGATCTTCAGCGATTTTTTCAGCAGCTCTTCGACCCATGGCCACCGCCTCAATAACCGTGGAGGGTCCTGTCATGTAATCACCGGCCGTATAGAGGCCGCTTACGGATGTACGAAAGGATGCCTTGTCCGCAATCAGAACACCGTCCTCGTTTTTCTCTCCCTCGGATTGGATCGGTTCAGGCCTTTGTCCTGTGGCAACGATGACGGCATCGGCGGGTGCGACAAATTCACTCCCTTCAATCGGTGTGATCTCCCGCTTCCCATCAGGCCCGGGTTCGCCCGGATGGGTGCGGACAAACTCGACACCCTCTACTTTTCCATTGCCCAGAACACGACGGGAAAGCATCAGGGAATTGATCTTGACGCCCTCTCGCTTGGTTTCGATGACCTCGTCCTTTGTAACCCTGAGATCTTCCTCTGTGCGACGAAGGCAGATGGACACATCCTTGGCACCTAAACGCAGAGCCGATCGGGCACAATCAAAGGCCGTAAAGCCGGCGCCCAGGACGAGGACTGTGCTACCCAGGGGAGGGGCCTTTCCTGAACAGACATCCATCATGAATTCGAGGCCGGGATAGACATTTAACAGATCCTCACCAGGTGCATTGAGTTGGTTGGAAATGTAGCAACCCGTAGAAAGAAGCACCGCATCGTAACCTGAAAGGAGAGCTTCCATTTGGATATCTTTTCCAATCCTAACGCATGTCTTTAGCTCAACACCCAAATCAAGAATCGCGTTAATCTCCTGTGTGAGGATATCGCGGGGGAGTCTAAACTCGGGAATTCCGAAACGGAGCATACCGCCCGGATTCTCAAGGGCTTCAAAGAGGGTTACTTCAAAGCCAATGGTTGCGAGGTCATTGGCTGCTGCAAGTCCCGCAGGACCGGATCCGATGACGGCGATTTTTTTTCCAAGGGAAGGAAGCGGGTTTAGGTCGATGCGGTGGTTTGAGGCCTTGAGGTCGGCCGCTGCACGCTTGATATGACAAATATCAACAGGATTTCCCAATTCGGCCTCCCCGTGGCGGCATTTGTCCTCGCAGGGGCGGGAGCAGACTCGGCCGAGCACACCGGGGAAGATATTGGCGTGTCGATTTATGTCATAGGAATCGCCAAACTTTTTTTCGTACAGGGCCCGGATATAGGCAGGAATGTTGGTGTAGGCCGGGCATGCGCCCTGGCAGGGGACGTTGATGTCCATGTAAAAGAAATCTTCTGGCTCCGTGGAATAGATGATGTTTTCTCCCATGTTTTCCTCGTGTCGCATTGACCTTTCCTCTTTTTTAGGGGAGAGGAATAGATGTTACGAATAAATGTTAACGTTCATGGGACTTACGAATTTGTCTCAAAGATGAACGTCCAACATCGAACATCGAACGCCCAATATCGAATGAAGAACAAAGATCCAACCGCCGATTATTCAACGCTTTTTCCTCAACATTCAATGTTGGACGTTCGATGTTCGGTGTTCATTTTTGAAATATTTGTTCCACACCCCTTCCGAGCCAAAAATGAATTAGCGCTTATGGAACTTATCATCGCCCGATGTTCAGAATCACCAGTTCGCTATGTTTCTTTTTCCAGTTCCTTCTGTATCTCGCGCTTGATGGTGTTGATGTATTTGGTGACAGGAATCTCCTTGGGGCAGGCTCGCGTGCATTCAAAATGATTTACGCAGCCCCAGGCTCCGTCAGGATAATCCGCCTGTTCGAGCCTTTGAATCTTTTGACCGTCACGGGTATCAAAGATAAAACGAAAGGCCCACACCAGGGTCGCTGGTCCGAGAAATTGTTCATTTTCATTAACTACCGGGCATGCACCCATGCAACATGCACATAGGATGCACCGGATTGCAACGTCGACTTTTTTGGCATCTTCAGGTGATTGGGGGCGTTCCTTATCCGAGGGTTGCAGGGCATCCATCAAGTAGGGTCTGACCAGTCGCACTTTTTCGAAGAAGGGATCCATATCCACCACGAGGTCCTTGAGGACCTTGAAGGAGGGGAGGGGTTCCACAAGGATCTCCGGGCCCTCATATTCCTTGACCAGTTTCTGGCAGGCCAATGCGCAACGACCGTTTATCTTCATGGCATCCGATCCGCAAACCCCGTGTCCGCATGACATACGGTAGCTCAAGGTTCCGTCCTGGTCCCATTTGATTCGGTTGAGGCAATCAAGGACCCTGTCCGTCGGCTCGGCCATTACGGTGTAGTTTTTGAAATAGGGCTCTTTGTCCACATCCGGATCAAAACGATATATCTTGAAATCAATGTCCATAGTCTTCTCGTTCACTCGTGGGATTGATTTTTCAGACGGGATTACTCGATCACCACCAAAAAAATCTTGTCCTTCCTGTTATCCTGTCTAAATCAATAAACCCTTGGTTTGGGTTCAAAACGCGTTATGGTGACCGGCTTATAGGACAGGCGCGCGCCCTCATCGGTCTTTTGAATGAGGGTATGCTTCAGCCAATTCTCATCGTCCCTTTCAGGATAGTCCTCTCGAGAATGGGCGCCGCGGCTTTCCATCCTGGCCCTCGCGGAAACAAGCATCACACTTGCCAGACCAAGAAGGGATTCCGTTTCTAGAGCCTCCAAAAGGTCTGTGTTGAACCTGTTCCCATGATCGTCTATACCGATCCTTTGATAACGTTCCATTAAACCGCGAATGATCTCTTGTGCCTTTGAAAGACCCTGTTCCTGTCGAAAAACGGAGCAACTCTCAGTCATAGCCTTTTGCATTTCAGCCCTGATAGATCCGGCCTTTTCGCCGTTCTTCTGTTCCATAACACGATCGATTTTTGCCTTTAATTTCCTGTCCGGCTCCTTTGGCAAGGTTCCCCAGTGGAGATGCTGGAGATCCTGGAGCATCCTTTTACCGGCTCGACGCCCATAAACAACAAGATCTATCAAGGAGTTACAGCCCAGTCGATTGGCGCCGTGGACCGAAACACAGGCACATTCTCCGGCTGCGAACAGGCCGTGAACGATTCGCGAGTTTTCATCAAGCACCTGCCCATCCAGGTTTGTGGGAATCCCGCCCATCATGTAGTGGCAAGTGGGTTGTACCGGAATGAGGTCCTTCACGGGATCAAGCCCAAGGTAGATTCTAACGAAGGATGATATTTCCGAGAGTTTTTCCGCAAGCCGCGCCTCTCCGAGATGCGTAAGATCAAGATGCACATAGTCGCGGCCATCGATACCCCGCCCCTCACGGATTTCTCGGGCAATCGCGCGTGATACCATGTCTCGTGGGGCCAGATCCTTCAGTGTCGCCGCATATCTTTCCATGAACCGTTCGCCATCCTTGTTTCGCAGAATGCCCCCTTCACCCCGTGCAGCTTCACTGATCAGGACTCCTAGCCTATAAATTCCTGTTGGGTGAAATTGAACGAATTCCATGTCCTCAAGGGGAAGTCCGGCCTGATAGGTCAGGAAAACGCCGTCTCCCGTATTGGCGAAACAATTGGAGGTGGTTTTAAAAACCTTCCCAAATCCGCCTGTGGCCAAGAGCACTGTCTTGGCATGAAAAGTGTGTAATTCGCCGGTTGCCAATTCATAGGCCACGAGTCCGGCCAGTCGATTTCCATCGAGGATCATATCCAACACATGGAATTCCTCATAAACCTTTATTCCCTTTCGGAGGGCTTCACCATAAAGGGTGTCTAAAACCACTCTTCCGGTCCGATCAGCCGCATGGCAGGCCCTTCTGACCGGGGCTTCTCCAAAATTGACGGTATGGCCGCCAAAGGCCCGTTGGGCAATGGCGCCCTTTTCGGTTCGGTTAAAGGGCACGCCCATATGTTCGAGTTCATAGACAGCTCGAGGGGCATCCTTTGCCAGGACTTCGGCCGCATCCTGGTCCGTCAGAAAATCCCCTCCCTTCACCGTATCGTACATATGCCATTCCCAGGAGTCAGGTTCCTCATTTCCAAGGGAGGCGGCGATGCCTCCCTGGGCCGCACCTGAATGGGAGCGGGTGGGGTAGACCTTGCTGACAAGGGCTACATCGGCATTTCCAGCAACTTCCACTGCCGCGCGAAGTCCGGCAAGACCGGCCCCTATTATCACCACGTCATGTTTGAAAAGCATAAGATTCTTTCTCTGGAATAGAATTGCTTCTATCTTACCCTAATTCAAAAACAATTCATTAATTTTACTATGACCCAACAAGTACCAAAAATCAATAAACACCTTCTTTAAGGAATTGCTCCCGTCCTGGAAAAACGCTCATTCAAATTTGTCGTAGAAGATATGCTCCTCTGAGATCCCCTTGGTTTCCAGAATCTCGATACAGGACTCCACCATTGCCGGGGATCCACAGATATACACATCAATATCTGCATTCTCCTGAATATATTTTTCAATAAGATTGGTAACCCGCCCTTTCTCTCCGCCCCATTGATCTTCTTCGGTTGGGCGGGATAGGGTGGGGATGAAGGTGAAGTCGGGTAGGTTTTTTTCGATACTCTTAAGGATATCGGTAAAAAGGAGATCCTGTTTTGTCCTTTCACCAAAAAATAGAGTCGTCTTTCTAGGAATTTGGTCTTTTTCAATTTGGTAAAGAATAGACATGATGGGAGCAAGCCCGGTTCCCGTGGCTATCAAAAGGATGTCCCTGTCAGATTCCCTTAGATAGAACTCCCCGTAAGGTCCACTCAACGTGAGTTCCTCCCCTTCCTTCAGGTAATCGTGAACATAGGTTGAAACGGCGCCTCCGGTCACTTTGCCTATGATGAGTTCCAGGCCGTCGTGGTCTTCCGCAGAGGAGGAAACGGAATAGGCACGATATTCGGGTTGCCTCGTGAGCTTATATTTGGGGACATGAAGTTGGACGTATTGCCCCGGTTTGAATGAGAGACCTTCTTCCGGCTCCAGGATTGAGAAGCGTATGGCCTTAATCTCTGCGGTCAAATCATCAATGCGGTCGGTCCTTGCCCTGAATTCCTTAACCAGGAAGATCTCTTCGGGGACCCTGATTTTCAGGTCATTTCTTACTTTGACCTGGCATGAAAGCCGCACATGATCTTTCAGTTCGTCAGGCTCCAGGTAGGGTGTCTCCGTGGGCAAAACCGGACCGCCGCCCTCCAGGATTTTCAGCTTGCACTGGGAGCAGGTCCCTTTCCCACCGCAGGCCGATGGTACGAAGATCTGCTGATCCATCAGGGTGAAAAGAAGGGGGCTTCCCCCGTCTACGAGAAGGTCTTTTTCATCATTAATTAGAATGTGAGCCTCGCCGTAATCGGCAATATAGGAATCGGCGATTTCAAGGAGAAGTGCAAGGAAGGCGCCGATTCCGCTGATGGCAAGCAAACTGAGAACTAGCTGCAGCATGAGCACCCATGGGAGTTAAAAATAGAGGCTAAGTATAATATAGTTGAATAGTCGAACATCTCATTGAAAGCGGAATGGCAAAAGGCTTAAGGCACATGGCATAAGGGTGTTCTTCGAACGGTTCTTCTGCACGTGAGCCCTATACCGTAAGCCTTGTGCCTCTTCGCGTCAGTCCATCATTCAATAAACAACAACTCTGCCAAAACCTATCCGAATTTCAGCATATACTATTGTATCTGTATCATCCCACTGAATGCCATAAAGGCCAGTGACATCAAGCCGGTTATGAAGAGCGTAATTGCGGGCCCTTCCAGACCCTTGGGGAGCCTGGCGCTTTTTTGAAGTTTTTCTCTTGCAGCCCCAACGGCAATGATGGCAATCATCCATCCAATACCGCTGCCGGCGCCATAGGCCACGGATTGAAATAGGGTATATTCTCTAATGATCAGGAAAAGTGACGCACCCAGGATGGCGCAATTCACGGTAATCAACGGTAGAAAAATCCCCAGCACGAAGTAGAGAGCGGGGAAGAAGCGTTCCACGCTCATCTCAACAAGCTGGACAAAGGCTGCAATGACTACGATGAAAATAATGAATCGAAAGTGGGTGAGGTCCAGGGGCACCAGCACATGGTAATATACAAGGTAATTAATAACGGCGGTGCAGGTCATGACAAATACAACGGCCACGCCCAATCCTAGGGAAGAACGTACTTCTCTGGAAATGGACAAAAAAGGGCAAAGACCGAGGAAATTGGTCAGAAGGATATTATTGGTAAATATGGCTGCAAAAAAGAGCGTGCCTGCGTCTATTTGGATCATAGGTGTTCTCTATTTCTTGTCTTCGCTGATCTCCGGAAAGAATGCCTTCACAATCCACACATAGATTCCCAACATGAAAAAGGCCCCAGGGGCCATGATCATGACCGTCCATGGTGTGAAACCTGCCGGCATGACCCTAAATCCCAGCAGGGTTCCAAAGCCAAGAGGTTCACGAACAATGGCAATAGCCAGTAATACCGCAGCATAACCGATTCCAACCGCCAATCCGTCGAGGAAGGAAGGCCCCGGCCGATTATTCCTCGCAAAGGCTTCGCACCGGCCCATCACAATACAGTTGGTGATGATCAGGCCGACATAGGGTCCGAGGGCTTCACTGATATCCGGCAAATAGGCCTTGATGGCAATATCGACAATAATGACATAGGAGGCGATAATCAGGGTCTGAACCATCATCCTGATCCGCATGGGTGTATAGTTTCTGAGCAGGGAAACCGTAAAGGAAGACATGCACAGGGTGAAAATGAGACCCGCGTTCATGACCAGTGTGTTTACCATCAAGTTGGTCACGGCCAGAGTGGAGCAGATACCAAGGATCTGCCTCAACACCGGGTTGTCGTACCACAGCCCTGCTTTAAAAATCTCTCTATTGCTTGGCGGAATTGGCATATTCGATTAAGCCTTTTCCGAGCAATTCATTATTTTTTTTGACAGGATAACAGGATTCACTTGATTGTTTCTCTCATCTCATTCCCCTTCGTTCAGGCTCGTTAGCGCCGCGGGGAGCACAGTGTTTCGAAAACCGGATCAATAGACACTAAACCAGAGGATCGTTAAAAGGTATATTGGAAAATTTTTCCGGAAAAATAAGTGCACTTATTTTTCCAAAACATTTTTCCAAATACTCCCAATGATGAATCATTGTGATGCCCGCAATGCGGGCCTTTTATTAATCATTGTTTTCCAGCAATTCGATTCTTCTTCATGTTCTCGGTGACTCTCCCTCACTTTCACGAAAGGGCTGGGCTTGAGGTGATACAAAATTTTGCGTTTGGTGGATTAATTCGCAATACTTCCAGCGGACAAGTATCAGGTTTATCCTGTTATCCTGTCAGATACTCTTTCTCACATCGCCCCAGATTTGGCCGAGGAAATAATCAAGTTCATTGTTAAGAAATGCCTGCACGGCGCGGCTCGTGCCTGTTGCGCCTGTAATGGCGTCCAGTTCGTTTTCGGCCTTTGCAGTGCCTTCGGGTTTGAGATAGAAGATCTTTTTGTCCCCCTCTATAGGGAAGAGTCTGAGGCCCTTGAATTGATTTCTGAACCAGTCTTCCGTCATTCTGGCGCCTAATCCCGGTGTTTCGGAATGCTTGTAGAAGGCGATTCCAAGAATCGATAAGGCATTAGGGTCTACAGCCACAAGACCGGAGATTGGGCCCCAAAAGCCCGGTCCTCCAACGGGGAAGGCATATCCGGTGATGGTGTTTCCTTTTTCGTTATAGGCCACATACACCGACCTATCTTTCACTTCAATTCTTTTAACCCGCGATTCGAAAATATCGACCAAAATTTTGTCTTGGGTATTCACCCCAATAGGGACGTTCAGGACATCGAGAATGATTCGCTGTAATTTGATCTTGTCGTTTCTTTGAATTCTCTCCTCATTGAATACTTTTACCGCGCTCACCATGGAAGTGAACACAAGGGTAATCAAGAACATATAAAAAATAGAGAAGAGACGCTTTTTCACTTGGCAGCCTTTTTACCGGTCTGAAGTTGACGAACGCTCTGATCCAGCAAGGGCACGAATGCATTCATAATGAGCACCGAAAACATGATGCCCGCAGAAAAATTCGAAAATCCTCGCAAAACCATGGTCAACCCGCCGATCATAAACCCATAGATCCATTGGCCGGGTTTGGTTTTTGCCCCTGAAATGGGCTCTGTGACCACAAACATCGTACCGAAAAGGAAGGAACCCGCAAACACGCCGTAAACGGGTGATGCCACAGTCGGGAATCCCACTACATGAAGAAGGCCGCTGACAATGATTCCCCCAAGGAAGCACGAGGTGGCCAGTCTCCAGGGCGCGGCCTTTTTGAAAATAATGTAAGCCCCACCTAATAAAATCAGAAACGCGGATGTCTCTCCTAGGGACCCCTGTATGTTTCCATAAAAAAGCTTGGCCCAGGGAAGGACGTCCCCGGCTTTTAGAGCAAGCAAGGGCGTGGCCCGGGTGATGGCATCGGTGGGATTCGACCAATGGGCAAATCCACCTATTCCCCCCCACATGGGCTCGATCCAGGTGTTGGTCAACTGAATCGGAAAGGTAATATAGAGGAAACACCGCCCCACCATGGCAGGATTAAAGACGTTTTGGCCAAATCCTCCGAAAACCATTTTTCCGATGGCAACCCCAACGATGATTCCAATAGCGGCCATCCAGAAGGGCGTAGTGGGAGGCAATGAAAGAGTGTAAATCAGGCAGGTGACGAATACGGCTGAGGTGATCGGCTTCCCCTGTCCAAACACGAAAAGGGCTTCGGTGGCAACGCCAAACACAAAGGTGACAGCGATAAGGGCCAGGGATCTCCATCCAAAGAAATAGATGGAAGCAAGTGCCACCGGTGTCAGGGAATAGCACACCCTCAGCATCGGCTTCTGCATTAAAAAACGCTTTTCAGGTATCTTAAAGCCCGATAGAAACATCGTCTTTATTAGTTACTCTGCATTAGAATCAGATGCATCAAAAGCCACGAGAACGGCAACAATCGTACTCTCACATTATACAGTGGGATTCCCTTCGACAATGACATAATCACTATAATCACACTGATCCCTTTAATACAAAAAATATCCAACAATCGTCAACGGGCTTATCCAATGGGGATAACCAAAGGAGATCTTTGAGGTCTGGCCTCTCGTTGACTTTCAACAGGCCCTTTGTTATTTTTCGAAACACCGAAGCGGTCGATCGAGTAAGAAACGATCGGACCAATCGACGAAGATTCAAGATGCGCAAATAATCGAAAAATTCCGTGAATGGAGAGATAGAAATGGAAAGAGAACCGGTTTCCACCTGTAGATACTTCGAAAGCGTGAAAGAGAGAAGTCGTGTTGGGGTTTGGGGATTCGGCAATGTGTCAAGGGATGTCGTGCTCGCCCTGGTCAATGAGGGATTGGGCAATGAGATCGTGTTTTATAGTCGTGCCAAAAAGGACTTCCCAAACCGGGCCGAGGCTTGGGTTGACGACCTGAAGGCCAATACCATTAGACGGCCTAGGATTATGGGTACGAGCGATGTCGAAGATATGGCAGGATTGGACGTGATCTTTATAGGTGTGGGCGTGCCCAGAAAGAAAGGTCAAACACGCAGTGATCTCCTGGCGGTAAATACGAACGTCATCGCAAGAACTTCTTTGGAGATCCGCAACCTCTACGAGGGGTGTTCATTAAATGAAACGCCTATTTTAGTCTTCATGGGCAATCCCGTGACCACCATGACATGGGTGGGCTACAAGACAACGGGCTTTCCAAAGGCAAATATCATGGGGCAGGCTGGGAATCTTGATTCGCGGCGTATATGTCAGGCTTTGACCAATGTATTCGGGCTTTCCGGCAATGATATGAGAGGCATTGTCTTTGGGGAGCATGGGGATTCCATGGTGGCAAGCCCTCGCTATTTTTCAGTAGGAGGCGTGCCCCTGGATAGACTTATGGAGGTGGAAGGTATTGACCCGAAAAGGATTGATGATGTGATAAACGAAGCGAAGCAGGGAGGGACCCATTTTGTCAACGAAGTCGGGCAAAGCGCTTCGGCTGGCCCGGCCAGGGCGGCTTCTGATATGCTCCGGTGCATCATAAGAGGTGAACCGGAGATTCAGCCGGTGGTTGCGATCATTGAAAAAGAATACGGTCTTATTAAGGAAGGCGATGGCTTGGATTCCATGAGTTTCGGCGTCCCGGCCATGGTCGGACCGGATGGGGTTGAGAAGGTGTATGAATTGGAAATCGATGATATTCGCGAACAGATTGATCGGTCTGCTGCGTTCATCAAAGATGACATCAAGGGCGCCGCAGGGATTCTCAAAGAAAAGTTCGATATCATTTAGTCCAACGCACTCATGAGGTAAAGAGGAAATGAAAGAGATTCTGTTAGGCGTTGATGGTATGACCCTTGAAGACCTCGTGGCCATTTCAAGGGAAAAGGCCGGGGTCAGATTGAAGGACGAGTCCAAAGAGAGAATCGCCAATGCGCGCGGCCTTGTTGAAAAGTGGGTGGAAGAGGGAAGTACCATTTACGGCGTCACGACAGGGTTTGGGGCACTCAGCGATGTGACAATCTCAAAAGAAGATACACGACAACTCCAGGAGAATATCCTTTTGAGTCACGCCGCGGGGGTAGGGAAGATCCTTGACGAAGAGATCGTTCGTGCGGTCATGGGGCTTCGAATCAAGGACTTTGCTTTAGGGCATTCGAGCATACGCCTTGAAACGGTCCAGCAGCTTATAAACCTTCTCAATCAGGATGTTGTTCCGGCCCTCCCTGAAAAGGGATCTGTCGGCGCCAGCGGGGATCTCGCGCCCTTGGCCCATCTCGCATTAATTCTCATAGGACAGGGCGAAGCCATTTATAAAGGTGAGAGGCTGTCCGGACAGGCCGTCCTAAAAAAATGCGATATGCACCCGATTAAACTGGAATCAGGAGAGGGCCTGGCGCTTGTTAACGGAACCCAGGTGATGACAGCCATTGGAGCACTGGCGGTATATGATGCCATCAGACTGGCCAAAACAGTAGATATCGCCGCGTCCATGAGTCTCGAAGTCCTTATGGGGAGTCGAACGGAATTCGATGCGAGGATCCATCGGGTGAGACCGCATCCCGGACAAGCGGCATCTGCCAACAACATGCATCGAATTACCTACAAGAGCGAGATCATTAGTTCCCACGCGGATTGCAGCCGTATACAGGATGCCTACACGCTGAGGTGTTCTCCCCAGGTGCATGGAGCGACAAGGGATGTCATTGAGTACGCCAAGGGCGTTGTAGAAACCGAGATGAATTCATCCACCAACAACCCTCTTATCTTTCCCGAAGCGGAAACCTTTCTTTTGGGAGGGAATTTCCATGGGCAACCTATAGCCCTCGCGGCCGATAGTCTTTGTATGGCCGTCTCGGAATTGGCGAACATTTCGGAAAGGAGAATTGAAAGACTGGTTAATCCCGATCTGAGCGGTCTACCGGCATTTCTGGTTCAGGATGGAGGTCTCAATTCCGGTTTTATGATCGCGCAATACACGGCAGCGGCGCTTGTTTCCGAAAATAAAGTCCTCTCCCATCCCGCTTGCGTGGATTCCATTCCGACATCCGCAAACAAGGAAGACCACGTATCCATGGGCACGATCTCCGCTCGCAAGTTAAGAGAGGTCGTCGAGAATGCCGAGTGTGTGGTTGCCATTGAACTCTTGTGTGCCGCCCAGGCTCTTGACCTTTTTACCAATGTGAAGCCCGGCACAGGGACGCTGGCCGCCTATAGCGCTATGCGTGAAGCGATACCGGCTTTGAAAAAAGACCGTATTCTATCGAAGGATATCGAATCTACAGTTCAACTCATCAAGGAAGGGACGATTCTCGATAAAGTCGAAGGGGTTGTGGGCGAATTGCAGTGAAGCAACGGGAGCATTACCGGTTTGTTAATAGGCCCTATGATAAATACGAATCTCCAGTCAGCTGGAACTTTTCTTTTGTTCCGAACCTCCCGGGCTGGTCTTTTCAGCGACTTATCTGCGGGGGATTCTTGCCCCCTCCCCATTCTCCTCGCCTCGCTCAGAGCTGGGGCTTCCCCCACTGATAAATCGCGAAAAGACCGCGCCCTCCCGCTAGTCACGCCAGAAAAGTCCCAGCAGTCTGGAAATCCTACTCTATAACTGATCGGAGGGATTAATAAACCGGCAATGCTCCCGAAGCAACAGTTAGATCATTCAAGAACGGGGAATTTGATGGAAGATGTAGGAACAACCTGATAGGTGTCTTTGGTTCAGGGACTGTTTTATTTAGCGGCGTGGCCGCTTTTTATAAAATCGCCAGGCGATTTTATTACTTTACGATTTTCATCTGCTTTCTTCTGAGAGCGCTTTGAAGGATCACTAGGATCTTTTCCTGTATTTCCTCCCAAGAACATGACGCTTCTTTTTTGACTCTCATCTCCTTAGGCTTCATCTGAAGTGCCACGACGCCGGGGACAGCCATGATGTCTCTGACAATCTGGGCCCCTATGACTCCCAACGCCTTAATAGTTCCCGCCCTTTCCTGGCTCAAGGGATTCTCGAAGTTGTCGAGGCGCGGTGGGGAGATGTCTTCAGGCAACAGGAAGGACTTCATCTGAGGATTCGGATGCTCGTATATCGTTATGTCGGGATCTTTCATGGCTGAATCGTTTTATATTGAGTGAAGGTCCTCTAATGGTAAGAGTTGCGCGTTGCGTGTTAAGATTGTTTGTTTTTTTTTCGTTTAATCAATGGGATCAAAGATAATGTAACCACAGGGATTTTGCAATTCATTATGCATCTGCTAAACTACGCCAATGCCTCATTATTCCAACTCGAAAGATTTTGATATAAAATTTTAAGCAACGAGAGCTTTGCAAAATGCTCAATTTTGGTCAAGGTCAAGGTCGGCGAGGATTTTAACCACAGGAATACTCGAAGTATTTCGAGGATTAAAATTCGAGTCTGAAGTAGAGATTGGCCAAAAGGGAGTGTTTTGCAAAACTCTAGGAGCTTTGAATGGGAAAAAATAAAGATACTCACCTTCCGTCTTGCGCATCCTGCGATTTAGAAAGGGAACGAAGGGCATGCGTGGAAGAAACGGGTGTCGGGTCTAAGGGTTGTCCCACTTTGGTCAACAAAGAAGTGCTTGCAGAAGCGAATGAAGAATACAAAAAGCCCGAGGTCTATGAGTTCGCGCAAAAGGCATCAATTCAGGAAGCTGAGTGTTATGCAAATCGGCACCAGCGGCCCTATATTATGCAGCCTACCAAGACCCGTATTGTCGAGATTTGTGAATTCGCCAAAAAGATGGGGTACAAACGCCTGGGAATTGCCTTTTGCCTGGGCCTGGTAAAGGAGGCAAGTGTCGTAGAGGACATTCTCAAAGGGAAAGGTTTTGATGTGATTTCGGCCCTCTGCAAGGCGGGGAGGACTTCAAAGGATAGAATCGGTGTCAAGGAGGAGGAGAAGATCTTTCAGGACACGGATGAAGCCATGTGCAATCCTATTTTCCAGGCTAAACTATTCAATCATGCAAAGAGTGAGTTTAATATACTGCTGGGTCTGTGCGTGGGCCACGATTCCCTGTTTTTCAAGTATGCCGACGCCCCAACCACCGTGTTGGCCGTCAAGGATCGCGTCACAGGGCATAATCCTTTGGCAGCCATTTACCTCGCGGATACCTACTATCGAAAGGTCAAGCATCTTTAACCAACTCTTCCTATCTTTTGTCGATCCTCTCCTGAACGGCATCGATCATGTCGGCGGACATGCGCCAGGACTTTCGAGCCAATGACAGCGCCCTGTCCACCACTTCCATGAAACCGAATTTCTTGTATGGCGCAAATCTTTGAAATGTCTTTGCTATTTGAGATCGGGCGTCTAAAAAATCAGTATGGATATGCTTATTGGGAAAAGACGACCGCAAGGGCTTTGCCGCTCTTGCGGTTCAGAGCCCTTAAAGCATGAGGAAGACTCGAGTCGAAATAGATGCTGTTCCCATGCCCAAGGCTTATGATCCGGTCTGTACAACGAAACTCCACTTCTCCTTCGAGCACATAGAGAAATTCTTCACCCCGATGATTGTAAAAGATTAAATCCTTTTCGGATCTCGGTTCGATCTCCACCAGAAAGGGCTCCATATGCTTTTCAATCATGGTGTAAGCCAGGGATTCATACATATACCCCACACCAGGAAGCCGACAATGTGGGGTATATGTATGAATCATGGTGTAAGCCAGGGATTCATACATATACCCCACATTGTCGGCTTCCTGGTGTGAACGGCGCATCGCTTTTTTGCGCTCATCCCTTCGTACAACGGCAATGCGATGGTCAGAAGGGGCATCCTGAAAGAAATACCCTATGTTTACTCCCAGGGCTTTTGAGATCTTCAACAGAGTGGCTATAGGAGGGGCAGCGATGTTGTTTTCGATCTGGGAAAGGAGGGGTTTTGATAAGCCGGTAAGATCAGAAACGTTTTGAAGTGTCAGGCCGTTCCTTTGTCTCAGTTGTCTGACCTGACTTCCAATGTCGAGGGCCTTGACCTCCTCATGGATTTCCCTGTCCTTGGCCATAGGGTCTCCGTTCCTTTCGCGGCCAATCTAGCAGGGGGTTTTAGCGGTGTCAAACTAATTTTTGGTTCTATCAAACACGAAGGGCCTGAAGCCCTTGTATCCGCCTCAGTTTCAAGCTTGACAGGATAGATGCATTTTCCTATGCTTCAAAGTCTAAGATTCCAATGAATGTTTCAAATCAATACCCCCGGAATTGTCTACAATTCCAAAACCATAGGCGTCATTTGCGCGGTTGAGAAAGGAGGAGAAAAATGAGACGTTTAATCATCCTTATCATCTTGATTTTCGTGGTTTGCTCCCTGAGTATTGTTTCTGCAACGGGCACGGATAAGGCTGCTCAGGCAACTGACAAAGAGATGAAGAACGAACGCGTATATCCCATTGCCCCTGGGGTTTGGTATCCTCAGGATGGTCCAATTCCAGAAAAACCCGTTCGCTATTACAGGGTAAGATGCTTTCCAGGCTGTCACAAAGGAACTAAATACGGCATGTATCCGGACGAAGCATTGGGGTATATGCCAATTTTTCCCACATCGGCAATTCCCGGTACGCACCCGGAGATCAAATAATCTGAGCAGGAGCGCATTTTTTTTCTGCACCTTATATTAAAAATAAGGCAGCCGTCGTTTAAGGAATTTTGAAATCTCGAATTCCAAGTACCAATGATTTAAACTGATCGGTTCTGAGTTCCGCGCCGCCTCTTGCCGCCGAAGCGGCCAGTTTGATCAAAAAACTGACTCCGGCGCTGCATAGTCAGATACGAGAGGTTCAGGGTTTCAGAGGGTTGGAGGCAGAACTAAGTCATCTTTTGCTCATTGCTCTTCAAACATTGAACCTTGAGCGGGGAACCTTCGAAGCTGCTTTTGGAGTTTAAGAATTTAAACTTCTTGATCCTTCTTTGTGCCTTCCGGCCTTTGTGGCTGAACGGCCTGTCTATTGAAC
>CAYWMP010000067.1:0-27867 GCA_964459445.1 uncultured Desulfobacteraceae bacterium | reverse complement strand
ACTGGCTGCGATCAAATCAGAACGAGCTTTTTTGCCTGTCAGATCAAGTCTCAGTAACTGCAACCTCACGACATATCACTAGACACATAGAAGGGCTAGGAACATTGGGGAGGGCTTCATGCCCGCCTGCTATGAGAAGAAGACTCACGCAGAGCCTTCCATGCATTCGGCTATGTCTTGAGATGATCCCTCGCCAACAAGCAACCCGTCCGAAATCTGAAGAATCCGGTGAGCGTATTTGGCGCATTCAGGGCTGTGAGTGACCATGATAATCGTCATCCCATCCCTATTGAGTCTTTCCAAGAGGTTCATGATCTCACCTGTCGTCTTGGTGTCCAGGTTTCCCGTCGGCTCATCAGCCATCAAGACGGGAGGCTCATTCACAATAGCCCTGGCGATGGCAACCCGCTCTTTTTCTCCCCCGGATATCTGACTCGGCAAGCGATCCCCTTTTCCTTCAAGCCCCACCTGGGCAAGAGCTTCTTCTGCCAGTTCCCTCTTTTCCTTGCTCCTGGCCTTTACAGTAACCAGAGGAAGCATGACATTTTCCGCAACGGTGAGATAGGGGACAAGATGGAAACTCTGAAACACAAATCCCAGAAACTCCCTCCGGAAATCGGCCCTTCGATCCGGATTGAGGCTGTAAACGTCAATATCATCAACCCGATAAGAACCCGATGTAGGGGCATTCATGGCTCCCATGACAGAGAGAAGGGTAGATTTGCCCGCGCCCGATTCTCCCATAACTCCAACGAATTCGCCTGAGTCGATTTGAAAGCTGACTCTTCGAATGGCATCAACCGCCACTTCACCGTCTCCATACTGTTTGTGAAGGTTTTCCGCAATCATTAAACTCATATCATGTCTCCTAGAGTGCCCTTAAGGCTTCATTGGGATCAAGCCGCGCTGCTAAAAGTGCCGGATAAACGCTGGATAGTAAACCCATCACCACGGCAAGGACAAAGGATCCCATGGCCAGCTCAAGGCTGGAGGGAACCACAACACCGGGGCCTTCCGCAAAAAAATGCAGTGCAACCTTTGTTGCACCGAGTCCCAAAAGGTACCCGATAATCCCTGACAGGCCGGAAATGATCCCGGCCTCAATAAACACGATCTTTATCACGTGACTTTTCCTGAAACCGATAGCCCGGAAGATCCCTATCTCCTCTGTTCGTTCCCTAACGCTGCTCATCATGGTGACCAAAACCACGAGGCAACCAACCAGCACGACAACACCGGAGATGCCATAGGAAAAACGCTTAAACTGGGCAAGAGTCTCCATTCGACCTTTGACAACCTGTTGGATGGCCATCACCTTGGCTCCCGGAAGAACCCCTGAGATTTGCCTGACCATTTCCTCAATAGGGCAATCTTTGCAAAGCGCGGCGACTTCCGCCATAGAGATTCGTCCTTCCTTGCCGAGGAGGGACTGTGCGGTGGACAAAGGGGCAAAAAGGAGTTGATCATCCTGAGATCCCGTGGGCTGTAGAATTCCCGTCACCAAGAGTTCGCGGCCATTGATGTCGACGCGGTCTCCCAGGTTCAGGCCCAACACGCCGGCGGCCTTTGGCCCCAGAATGAGTCCATTGTCCTGGGGGATCTCTCCTTCGACTTTCCACCAGGGTTTTAAGATCCTGGATGATTCGAAATCCACCCCGGCCATCAAGACCCTATTGTCACCAACATGAACGACGCCGAGCACCAAAGGACCAAGCGCGGCGATATTCCTTGCATTCTTGATGAAACGGACTTGTGAAAAATCCTTTTCTCGTATCTCTTGCATTTCAAAGGAGACCCCACCAAGAGACAGCCCGCCATAGGTAAGCGAAAGATTCTCCGTCTTGGGCACAACGAGGATATTTGCTCCGTATTTCTCCAGTTTTCGGTTGATATTATGGGTCATGGCTTCGACGAAACTGATGAGAGCCACAACGGTGGAAACCCCGATGACGAGCCCTGCGAGAACGAAGGCGGCCTTCGCTTTCCGGCGCATGAGATTACGCCAGGCGATATCTTTGAGCGTCATAGTTACCCCTTTTTAGCGAAGTTGAAGTATTGTTTTCCCTCAAGAAGATCGGCTATCTGGATAACAAGCTTGCCATTTTCGACCTTTCGCGTTAGGGGCGCAGGGTTGCAACCTCCCTTTTCTACATTTATGAGATGTGAAGCAAACCGGCGTCCACAATTCCGGCAGACCATGTTGTCTCCTTCCTGATAGTAGCCTTTTCCGGCAGGCCAGCATACGTCGCAGGCGTCAAAGGCAGCTCGAATCACGCCATCGGAGCTTTTTAAGATAAAAAAATTAATCGTGAGATCGTCGCTGGCAGCAAAACTGAAATGCTTTGATTTTCCATCCTCAAACATTTCTACAGGGTAGGAGACCGCAGTGGATGAGACATCGGTTGAACCCGGTTCAGCTACAATGCCACCTTTTCCCATCGGGATGACATAAAAGGCGCCCCCTCCTATCAATAGGACTGCAATAATAACCATGTACAAGATTGGCATCCGGCTCTTCTCTTCTGTTCCGAGTACGGCCGCTTTTTTTGCCGCTCGCCTTTCGGCAGATGATTGATTGCGTGTTTTCTTTTTGTTGACCATTCAAAAACTCCTTTCAAAAAAACCCGCTGCCTATTGAGTGCAGGACAGTTCATTTACAGGTCCAGAAAGAACGATTTCCTGTTTTCCAAGACAAACAGCGATAAGGTGTTGGAAGGTTTCCGGAGAATAGAAGGAGAAGACCCATCCACATAAAGGTCCATCCGGCTCCGGTAGAGTAAAGATTCAGGAGGCGAGATTAAATCAAAAGGGAGAGATTTCTTAAAAAGAGAGGTACAGGTGGGCCGATGTCAGCGATCCACTGATCCATGGCGCGTTTGTTGTCGGACTGTAGGGGTGGAAGCAGGTTGGGCTTTGCTCCGGCTACGTCGATGGAAGTCGAGGTACCCTGCCTCGGTTGGGACGACAAGACCGCGGCCTTTGTTTTGAAAGAGCATTCCTGGGGAACATAACAAAGCCTTACTTTGGCGCCACAACAACAACCCTGGGCTTGCAAGGGTGATAGTTCGGCAAATGTGAGCGGATCATTGGGGGCCTGGGTGTTGGAACAGCAGGGTTTGACCTTAAAGTCAAGCGCAGGCGCGGTACCTACCGCCGTCAGACCCAACAGGAATTGTAAGATAAAAGCTATAACAAAGGTTTTGCGTATCAAAATTTTTGGTCCTGCCCTCAATTATTTAAACGCCACATTGTAGCATATCTAGTGGGGCGCTTCAAATCAAAAAAGAGTGCAAAACATAGGCCATCAGCTCAGCTAACCTGTCAATTATTTTGCTCTCTTGATTCGCTCTTGGCCGCAGAAAACCAGCAGGCTGTCATCAGGTCCCAAACAGGCTAAGGTCATATTCAGGCTTTTGGCCAGATCAACGGCCAATGCCGTTGGCCGGGATACGCTGATTAATAAGGGCAATTGGGCTCGACCCGCCTTTTGGACCAATTCATAGCTGATCCTTGAGGAGAGAGCAGCCAGCCGGGCCTGCCCCAGTTGCTTAGCCATGAAAGCCTTTCCGATAGCCTTGTCCAAGGCATTGTGTCGTCCTACATCCTCCGCGAAAGACAAAACATTTAGGTTGGAATCAAAGAGAATCGCTGCATGCGCTGCACGCGTTTTCTCATACAGAGTCTGGTGTCCTCTCAATTGATCAATACAATGAAGGGCCTGGCTTGCGCGGATTTCGATTTTTGATCTTAAAGGGGAAATGATCTGTTGCAAATCCTCAATGAATTCCTTGCCACAAATGCCGCAACTGGTTTGGCTGACAAACCCGCGTCTATCGAGTAGTGAGGCCACCTTTCTTTTCCTATCCGGCTGAAGGGTAATTGTGATGACATTGGGGTCCATGTCTTGACAGTGCCCGACTACTGCAAAGTCCTCGGGCTTGTCCACGAGGCCTTCAGCCAAGCAAAAACCGGCAGCATGAAAAACCTCTTCGCCTGGGGTTCGCATCACGACGGCATAAGGATTCCCCTCAACTTCAATGGAAAGGGGTTCTTCTCCTATCAGTTCCCATTTAGAATCTGAACATACGTCGCCATCGCATTGGACAACGCTATGTTGCAAGGCGTCATTCATTTTTCGAGCCAAGGAAATGATGGTTAATTGTCATTCACAATTCGGATTGAATCGCCGCTATGTATTTTTCCAGCCTTGAGCACCCGGGCAAAGATTCCTTCCCGGGGCATGATACAATCTCCTGCCATGTAATAGATTGCGCATTTATTATGGCATTCCTTCCCTATTTGGGTAATCTCCACAAGGGCGGTATCTCCTATCTCCAAACGGGTTCCTATTGGGAGTTTTTCCCAATTGACCCCCTCTGTGGCGATGTTCTCGGCAAAATCACCGAAGGTTACATCCAATCCCTTCTTACGGGCCTTCTCGATACTTTCTGCCGCCAAAAAGCTCACTTGGCGATGCCAGGTTCCTGCATGGGCATCCCCTTCAAGCCCGTGATCTGGAATGAGTGAGGCTTCCTCGATTTGAACCTTTCTGGCTCCCTTTTTGTTGCTTTTGGCAATTGAAACGATTTTCATTCAACTCACCTTATTTAACCATAGTACTTCGGCTATTTTCCATAGTTCGCCGAGAGAAGAATATTAGACAGGATAACGGGATCAACAGGCTGCTATTATATTGAATCCGCGAATCGTCAAAAAACGCCGCTTACCACGAGGGTCCGATATGGACATATCGGAACCAGTGTGGAGATCTTGAATGACAAAAATAGGTTAACCTATTTTTGTTTTCAAGTACTTCACAGATCGTTTTTAGACAATCGATTTGAATAACCTCGCAACCATGATAACGACTTTGAGTTCCCAATAGGAGACAAATGGTGCTGTCAATCATGTCTATCCTGTTATCCCGTCAAAGAAAGACTTATTCCATATCAGCCATCGCAGAGAGTGTTACTGAATTAAGTTTTTCTACCATGGCATTAGATGCCTCTGCCCAGACTTTGCGAGTAGCACAGTTATTGGATCGCTCACATAGATCGGGATTTGAGACGCATTCCGACAGATTAATTGACCCGCCTTCAAGAACCCTGACTATGTCTCCAACACTAATCCCGTCAGGGGATTTTGCCAGCATGTGGCCTCCCTTTGGACCGCGAATACTCCTAATAAATTTAGCCTTTTTAAGGGGTATGATAAGTTGCTCAAGATACTTCACAGAGACATCTTGTCGCTTTGCTATTTCTCCGATTTGTATGGGCCCCTGCTGATAGCGCTTCGCTAAATCCAACATCAACCGGGTCCCGTATCTGCTTCTGGTTGATAGTTTCATTACAAAGCCTTTCTGTTAATTCCTAACCATTTTATTTCGTGCCTTTTTATGTTTACGAGAAACTGGGCCCGAATGGCATGTAATATTAGCAGGTTAGATATCTAACAATAGAATATATACTAGAATAATCTATTATAGGTCGCCCCCCGTTCCATTTCAAGGATTAAGGTTCCGGCTGAAATCCTCGTTCGTTGTCCATCGTTCAAAAGAAAAAGCACTCAAAACAGATTGCTTTTCAATTCAGATGGAATCCGAGGATATATTCTCTTGTGTGTCAAAAAAAAGTGAATAAATTATTAACCAAGCTTCGCTTTCCTTTTCCAAACCCCGCTTGTAGGAGGTTATGGAAACCTACGTATGGAGAAGTATTTAACTCGTTTGTTCTGGCGAAGCGATGCTGGTTGCTAGATGCTTGATACTGGATAAAACAAAAAGGAGCCGTTTATAATTTCAACCAGCATCCAGAAACCTGAATCTAGTATCTGCTCGCAAATCACATAGCAACATATAGAAACTTGATATTAATCTGCCTTATGTATGGCGGATAAATCCGCCAGAAGTAAGGCAGATAAATTGTAAGATGCCGCCTTATATAGACATATACAAAGAGAGGAGGATGGGCGATGATAGATTATCTGATTATTGGAAATGGGATAGCAGGCACGACTGCCGCGGAAAATATCCGCAAACAGGATAGCGAAGGAAATATCACAATCGTAACGGATGAGGGCGTTCCCTTTTATAACCGAATGAGACTTCCCGAATACGTATCCGGGGACTTAAAAGAAGAAGAGCTCAAGCTCAAAAAAGATAACTGGTACACGGATAACCGAATAGGGCTGATGCTGAATACAAGAATCGTGGATGCTGATCCGCAGGCAAAAGCCATCAAGACGGAAGATAATCAGACATTCAATTACGGTGCACTGCTCGTGGCCACGGGCAGCCATTCCTTTGTACCACCCATTAATGGCTCGGACAAGAAAGGGGTATTTGCGTTACGTTCAATCCAGGATGCACGGGATATTGCGGCAGCTGCCAAGGATGTGGAGGACATTATTTTAATAGGCGGAGGGCTGCTGGGGCTTGAGGCCGGGAATGGCCTCCGAAAACTGGGAAAGAAAATCAAGGTCGTCGAATTCTTTCCAAGGCTTCTTCCCAGGCAGTTGGATGTGGACGGCGCCAAGCGCCTTCAAACCATCATGGAAGGGATGGGCTTCTCCTTTTGGCTAGGCGCCAAGACCCAGGAAATCACAGGGGAAGGAGAGGCAAGCGGGGTCCTTCTCGAAGGAGGAGAAACCATTGCATCGAAAATGGTTATTATCTCTGCCGGGGTTCGCCCGAATCTTGAAATGGCTGATCCTCTGGGTCTGGAACAAGACAAGGGAATCAAGGTGGATGAGCATTTGCGGACCAATCAAAAGGATATCTACGCCGCAGGGGATGTGGCGGAATTCAAGGGCATGCCCTATGGGATCTGGACGGCCGCCATGGAACAGGGCAAGATAGCCGCAATTAACATGACGGGTGGAGAAGAGGTCTATAAAGGAACCACCATGGCCAACACCCTAAAGGTTGTGGGGATCGACCTGGCGTCGGCCGGAAATATTGACGCCGAGAATGAGTTCGAATCAAAGGTGGTCAGCGATGACACCGTGTACAAAAAAATCGTCATCGAGAACAACCGAGTCATAGGCTGCATCATGCTTGGTGAAACCAAAGGCTTTAACAAGATCACCAAGATGATGGCTGAAGAAAAGGATATATCGGAACTAAACCTGAATTTTACATGAGCTACCTACTGCGCCACGGAAATCCTTGCTGCAACAACGCGTTTTCCTAAGGATTGCCGCACCTCGCTACGACACCTCATGCAAAATGCAGGTTAAAGGATCAGATCCTCGCTTCGTGACTTGGGGAATAGTTAGGGAAATGAAAACCTTTTCGAAATACCTGCCCGAGAACCAAAGCACGGAAACTGGATAAAAGCGTTAATGAATTAAAGATAGAATAAATGGCTTGACACATTGAAATGATTGGCCTATTTTTATTAGCCGAACGGTCAATTAATAAAGGGTGGGCGTTTATATGCCGAAAATGGATGGTGAAAAGACCAAAAAGAAGATTTTACAGGTGGCGGAAGGGCTTTTTTCAGAAAAAGGGTTCAATGGCGCCAGCATATCGATGATTGCCAAGGCTGCAGGCGTGAATAAGGCCCTTATCTACTATCATTTTCGGGACAAAAACGATCTTATTGTTTCTCTTTTCAGAAGTATAGTCCAAGAGCTTGCTGACTATGTGGATCATTCATTTTCTTCCGTTGATCCTCAAGATCAGGAGATCGACATTATCGAAAAAATAAAAGGGGAGATACAATTCCTTGAGAAGAGAAAGGGAATTCTATCGGTCTTGCTGATGGAATCCCTTAAGACCCGTGACAAAAACAACTTTCTGTTCAAGTGTTCAGAGATTGTCATCAATCATGAATTTGAGGGATTCATGAAGAAAATGAAGGCCCAAAAGAAGGCCAGATTCCCGGAAAAGCAGCAATACCTTGTGTATGAGTTCTTTACAGGCGTTCTCCCACTTGTTGCCTTTGTTGCCCTTAAGGACAAATGGTGTGAGTATTTCAAATGTGATGAGGATAAATTGCTGGAATATTTTCTGGATTCATTTGAAAAAAGCCATATAGCATTCCATGGGACTGAAGATGTTTAGAAAAAGTGGCCCCGATATGGAAAGGTGAAGGGAATTGAACAGAACAAATTGATATTTTTTTGTCGGCGTTATTAACCGAACGGTTGGTTAGCAATGGCGCCTAAACAAAAACCCAAAACCGGCGAATCTTTAATCTACAGCCCAAAGATTATCGCTTTAACGAAAGGAGGAATCAAAAATGAAAGTCTTTATCACAGGCAGTACAGGGTTATTGGGAAGCAACATTGTTCAAGAATTACTGCGCAAGAATCATCAGGTTACAGGTTTGGTGAGGTCCTCAGACAGAGGCCGGCAGCTTCTTAATCCGGAAGTCGAACTCGTGGAAGGGCACATGCTGAACGTGGATCAATTCGCAGACAAGCTGGACGGGATGGATGTGTTGATCCATACGGCCGCCTACTACACAGAGTATCACCGGAATGGAAATAAAGAATTGCCTCACGAAATAAATGTCAAAGGGACGATTTCATTACTAGAAGCTGCGCACCAACAGGGAATCAAGAATGTGGTATACATCAGCTCCTCCGGTGTGCTCACATCAAATGCGGGTCGACCGACCGATGAATCCAGCCCCTATGCTGAGGAAGGGGAGGATTTCTACTTTCAAAGCAAGGTTGATGCGGAAAAGGAGATCTTTCGGTTCATGGATTCACACCCTAACCTGCGAATTGTGCTGATTCTTCCTTCAGTCATGTTGGGGCCTGGTGACAGCGGACCGACCCCAACGGGCAATATGGTTAAGAAATTCCTTGAAGGAGAAATCAAATTCATTTTGCCCGGCTCCCTATGCATCGTGGATGCCCGGGACGTTGCCCTGGCAGTGATAGAGAGTATTGAAAAGGGAGAAAGCGGAGAACGGTATGTCATTGGAGGCCGTAAATATGAATTGGAATCCTTTTTTAAAGTCTTGGCTGAAGTGACAGGCGCCCCACCCTTGACCAAAAAACCTTCACCCAGGGTGCTCATGCTTGTGGCAAAAACCATGTCTCTAATCAGCAAAGTCACAGGAAAGCCTCCTCTCCTGAAACCCAGCATTCTAAAGCGGCTTCAGGAGGATTTCTGGTATGACTCCAAAAAGGCCGAGCGCGAACTTGGTGTCCGGTTTCGCCCCCTGACAGAGACCCTGTCTGATACTGCGAATTGGTTTCGTTCCCAAATATAGGGAGGAGCAGAGTCGGATTGCAGAATTTTTCAATTACATATTTATAAACTCAATTAATCAATATGCAAAAAAAGGATTGACATATTTGTGGCCGTTCTATATGAAAAATTTAATATTTATAAAATGATTTAATTTCCATGCAATTCATATGCAACCCTTTTAGAGTAAATAGATCCGCAATCGAGACAATATGGGCAATAAAGAAGATTTAGCAAAGCGTATCGGGAGCCGGGTAAGAGAAATTCGTAGAGACCAGGGTCTAAGTCAAAAAATGCTTGCAGAAGCTACCGAGCTTTCCACCCCTCTTATATCGAGAATTGAAAACGGTCTCGCCATGCCGTCAATTCCGACGCTTCAATCCATTGCCGACAGATTAAGTGTAGACATAGGATATTTCTTCAAAGGGGAAAGGCAGGAAGAGTTCGTTATTTCACCTGAGGGCAGCCGTAGAACAATGGTCTCCGCTAGAGGCTATGATAGTATTGAGTTACTGGTGGAAGGGATGGCTAATGCATTTATGGAACCGGCCATCGTAACGGCGAAGGGAAAGAGTCATGAGGATGAAGTTGAAATGGCGGTCCATGATGGTCAGGAATTCGTTTATGTTTTAGAGGGGCGTATTGAGATTACGCTTGGCAATAACAAGTATGTTCTGAAGAAGGGAGATGCTGCCTATTGGTATGGCAGTATCCCGCACAAGGGAATCAGCCTAAGTAAAAAGCCCGCAAAAACGCTGAACATTCATTTTGTGCCGGGAAATATGGTTGGAACCTTTAAGACAAAAGAAGCATGATTGATGATCGCTGAGCCCCGTGCGAGCGCAACGTGGCATAGGTTCCCTTTTAAAATTTCAACCACTGTAAAAGGAATTGGGCAATCTAGGATCAACCTTAATCTTAAAGGAGGTGCAAAGATGATTGGCAAAAAGAAAATGGTTTGGGTTTGTTTCATAGCCGTCATTATGGTTCTCACAGGGGCCGGTTCAGTTTTTTCGGCCTCGGAGCGGACACTCAAGATGGCGTTTGTGGCTCCCCCACCGGTTTGGGGACCTATCGCCGATTATTATGCAAAGGAGGTGGCTAAAGTAGAGCCGGGTCTCCAGATCAAGTGGTTTGGCGGCGGACAGTTGGGACCTTTACCCAAAAACTTCGCGGATATGAAGATGGGCAAGCTGGATATGGTTCTTATTGATTCCGGGGTCCTGATGTTACCCAAAGGAGGAAGCCATTTTAGTGTGATTTTCGCGCCCTATGCTTTTGATTCCCAGTCCCACATCAGGAAGTTTTTTTCGTCGGATCTATTCACTTCCATGCTGGCTAAGACAGAAAAGGAAGCCGGGATAAAGTATATTGGCTGGGTTTCCGACCGATCTCCCCGGTTGATTACGACGAGTAACAGAAAGGTGATTACCCCTGCAGACATGAAGGGTCTTAAGCTAAGGGTCCCCCTAGTCAAACCCATCAGTGTCGTGATGGAAGCCTGGGGTGCGACACCTATTCCTTTATCGGCCAGTGAAATGTATATGGCCATGAAACAGGGTGTGGTTGATGGCCAGGACAATGGCTTTGACGCGATATTCGGCGCCAAATATTACGAGGTCCAAAAGTACGTTAGCCCGATTAATTATATCCGTTCGGGTCTGGTCGTTGTTGTTTCGGAGGCTGTTTGGAAGAAACTTAGCGAAAAGGAACGAAAAGCCCTCTTTGCCGCCGTGGGGCCGACAGACGTCTGGGCCTCCAAACGAAATGATCAGATTGTGGCAAAGTCCATTACGGGCGTGAAAGAGAAGGGGATGATTATCCTTGAACCCGACATCGGGGCTTTTAAGGAAACTGCGGCCGTTGCCGTAAAAGAACAACTGGATGGCAAGGTTTGGCCGGCGGGGCTTTATGAAAAAGTGAGGGCATTGGATTAAGTGACATAGACAACCATTGTGTGGGGGGCACCATGGAGAAGGCTAAGAACACCGTCATTGCGGCCCTGGAACGGTTGATCGGCATGCTTCTGATGGTCATGGTGATTGTGACCATCTCACAGGTCTTTTGTCGTTATGTGCTTGGTTTTTCACTCACCTGGTCTCATGAGTTGGTCGTTTTGTTATTAATATGGGCCGTGTGGTTGGCAGTGCCGATCGGGCTGGACCGAATGGAACATCTTAGTGTGACCTTTTTTCTGTCACAGGACTCCCAATTGGGTGGATTTAGACTGGTCGGGCTCCATGGTGCTTTATCCGCCTTTTTTTTTGGCCTCGTATTCTTTCTGTCGTTTCCCGTCATTGATGCCTTTGAGGGCATGAGTTTGTTGTCCCTCCCTATTCCAATCAGCGCACGCTATTATGCGGCAGCGGTAGGCAGCCTGTGTTCGGTTTTGGTTTTGATAGTGAAACTGCTACTGCTCATAAAGGAGTAAAACTTGGGCGTTTGGCCGTTGGTGGTCCTCGTTAGTAGTTTCCTCGTATTTGCCTTCGTAGGATTGCCCATCTTTATTTCCATGGGACTTGCCTCTGTTGTTTATTGCACCATATTCTGGGGCAGTTCATCTTTCACCACCATTGCGGCGGAGATGGTAGAATTTTTAAATAACTTTGTATTCCTTTGTATTCCTTTTTTTATTTTGGCGGGTGATTTGATGAACGCCGGCGGAATCACACGAAGGCTGGTTGATTTCTCGTCAGCCATAGTGGGCCATATCCGGGGTGGTTTAAGCCATGTGAACATTATCGTCTCCATGGTGTTTAGTGGTGTATCCGGTTCGGCTGTGGCTGATACCTCTGCTGTAGGCAGCGTCCTTATACCGGCCATGAAGGAAGATGGATATCCTGCATCCTATTCCGCTGCCGTGACCGCTGCGAGCAGTACAATAGGGCCGGTCATTCCACCTTCAATTCCCATGGTCATTTATGGAATGCTGACCGAACAATCCATCGGAATACTTTTCCTGGCCGGGGCTGTACCGGGCTTGATTATGGGGCTCTATCTTCTGATAACCTCCTATTTCATAAGCAGAAAGCGGATGTTTCCCGCTCGTCCCAGGGTTGGATTTGAAACAATGCTGAAAAGCATGGTTGACGCAGGTTTCGCCCTTTTAATGCCGTTGATTATCGTTGGAGGTATTGTGAGTGGGGTGGTAACCGCTACGGAAGCCGGTGTTTTGGCGGTGGCATATGCCCTGCTTGTAGGGCTTGTTGTTTATAGAGAGTTGAGCATCAAAAACCTTTATCGCATTTTCAGTAGGTCGATGCTCTCATCAGCCTATATCATGGCCATTATAGCCAGCGCAGGCATCTTCAGTTACCTGGTGGCAGAGATGCGAGCCGGGGAGATACTGCTTCATTTCTTTACATCCATCAGTGAGTCAAAATGGGTCATACTCTGCATCTTAAACATCTTTTTTCTGATCTGGGGTTGCATTCTTGAACCGATGACTGCGTTGGTGGTGATCGTTCCTATGCTCATGCCGCTTATCAAAGCCGTTGGAATTGATCCGATCCATTTCGGGGTTGTCATCGTTCTCAATTTGATGATCGCCCTTTTTACTCCTCCGGTAGGAATTGTTTTATATCTTGCTACGGCCCTTTCGGGAGAGTCGTTTCAAAGCGTGGTGCGAGAAACGCCTCCATTCCTGTTTGCCCTGATGTTGGCATTGATTTGTGTGACCTTTATTCCAGATCTGAGCCTATGGCTTCCCCGTTTATTCTTCGGTTCTTAATACCGAAATGAGAAGCCCTATGAAGGGGTGTTAAGGAGATTCTGCCATGTTGGCAAAAGCAATGGTCCTGGTTGAACAAGGCCGCCTTGAAATGCAGGAATATCCGGTCGTTGAACCTGAAAAAGAACAAATTCTTATGAAGGTCGGTGTTACATCGGTCTGTGCTTCTGATCCAAAAATAGTCAAGGGAGAGACGCCTTTCACCTTCTATCCTATTATAATGGGCCACGAATTGGCAGGGACGGTCTATGAGATCGGACAAGATGCTTCTGAGAAATACAACCTGAAGGCAGGGGACCGAATCACCATCGAGCCGACCATCCCTTGCGGTCACTGTGAATGGTGTAGGACTGAATATAATTATCACAAATGCAGGCCTCTTAGGGCATATGGTGTAACCATGACAGCGGACCAACCACCCCACCTATTTGGAGGTTATGCAGAGTATCTTTACCTGCTCCCAGGATCGCTCATTTACAGGGTGGCAGACAATGTAACGGACCTTGCTGCCTCTTTGAGTTCGGTTATCGGCAACGGGGTCCGATGGGTAAAAACGCTCGCTAACATGAGCTTCAGCCAAAGCATTGTCATCAGCGGTGTTGGTTCCCAAGGGCTGGCTACACTTATGGCTGCAAGGCAATGCGGCGTTGGTCCGATTGCCATGATGGGTCTCAGCAAAGACGATGCCCGATTTGCATTGGCAAAGGAATATGGAGCAGATTATTGCATCAATATTGAAAAAGAGAATCCTCTTGAGGCGGTCCCTGATCTTTTGGGACGGCCGCCGGACGTTGTAGTAGAGACTTCGGGCGTTCCTTCTGCCATTAATAGGGCACTTGAATTGGTGAAGATGAAAGGGTGTGTGGTGTCCATCGGCTTGAGCGGTGGAGAGGAAACGCATCTAAAATTCGATACCCTCGTCGCAAAAGGTGTGACGATAATGTGTGATCATGCCCAAGCGGGTAACTATTCGGATGCCATGCGCATCCTTAACTCAGGCAGATACGCTATCGATAAAATCAATAATTCAACCTATTCCTTAGAAGAGCTACCCCGGGCATTAAAAGAAACAGCCCATCCACCGGATGGGTTTATTAAAGGCGCCATCGTTTTCAAGTGAGCCCGGTGCCCGGTATTGGTGAGACGCTTTATTTCTGCTAATAGAAGGCGCAGGAATATAGCAAACATAAGGATAATAGAGGCGGAATCATGGAACTTCAGGACAAGATTGCCCTAATCACAGGGGCCGGCTCCGGCATTGGTCAGGCCATTGCCCTCCGGATGGCAAAAGAAGGAGCCATGGTTCTTGTGAATGACATCGAGGCGGAAAGTGCCGCGGATACTGTTTCAAGAATCGTGAAAGAGGGTGGTCGCGGTGAGACTGTTCAAGCAGATGTATCTACGAGAAAACAAGCACTTCGTGCATTTCAAGCAGCCGTTGAGAAATATGATTCCATTCATATCCTGGTCAATAATGCGGGGATTGGCGGATCCTCCATTCTGGTAAAGGACCTACCCTCGAAGATGTGGGATCGCGTTATGTCGATCAATTTAAAGGGTGCTTTCAATTGCTGCCAAGCCATTATCCCTTCGATGATGAAAAGAGGAGGCGGAAAAATCGTGAATATCGCTTCCCTGGCCGCCAGTCGGATGAGTAAGCTTGGCGGAGCAGACTATACCGCTTCTAAATATGGGTTGGTTGGGTTTAGCCGGCATTTGGCCTTTGAATTGGCCGCCTTTGGCATTAATGTCAACGTGGTTTGTCCAGGGGCAACCTTGACGCCACTCGTAAAATCGAAGACTAAAGAAGATTTCCGGAAGGTCATAGCCAGCCAGATTCCTATGGGACGATGGGTCAGCCCAATGGATATTGCAGAAGCCGTGCTGTTTCTCGCCAGCGATCGGGCCGCCATGATTACAGGGGTGGTTTTGGACGTGGATGGCGGGCAGTTACTCGGATTGGCTTCCGATTACCTTGAAGACCTGGCACGTCGCACCGAGGGGAGCATGGCAAATCTAAAGAACCATGAAGACGCGAAAGGTGGGGATCAATGAAAGAAATCAGAGCACACTCAGCACTGGGAAAACCCGGCCGACTGCTGGCAGCCCGGCTTTTGCCCGGTCAAGACGTAGTGGAGGGCATCATTGTGCTGGTGAAAGAGCATGGCATCAAGTCGGGAACGGTATCGGCAATCGGCTCGCTCGGTGGGGCCAAGGTGGTCTGGGCGGGCTCCATGGAGTTCGGGGACGATCCAATGGATGTTGCTGTTTTTCATGAAATGGAAGGCCCGGTTGAGTTAGGTATGGCACGGGGCGTCTTCGGAACAGATGAAGAAGGTCGCGTCGTCATGCACGTTCACGGGATGATCATGGATAAGGATGGAAACATGCGTTGCGGCAATCTAATTCCCGGTTCAGCCCCCGTATTGGCCACGGTGGAGCTGACCGTTCAGGAAATGGAAGGCCTTGAATTTGCGCCGACCCTCGATCCTGAATGGAATCATAAATTTCTGCACCCGATGCCCTTAAAAGGCAATCCGGCATCAGCGACCGTGGCAAATAAAATCAGTGGAGGAGAAGATGAATGAGCGCACATTCGAGCTGACAAAGGAAGAGGCCCTGGACCTTTATTTTAAGATGGTTCTAACCAGGAATACGGAAAATAAACATGAAGAGCTTTATCAAGAGCAGCGTGTTCCGGTCTACACCCATTTGGGTACAGGCCAGGAGGCTGTAGGTTGCGGGGTTTCCGCCCTGTTACGCCAAGAGGATTATCTCATCGGAACGCACCGCGGTGTTGCGGAAGTTGTGAGTAAAGGAATGAGTGTGAAAGATATCTTCCTCGAATATGGAGGCAGGGTTAACTCAATCTCCGGGGGCCGTGCAGGTCTTCATCTTCACAGTCCCGAACTGCATATCCTTCCCTTACTCGGCGGGCTGGGTACCGATTTCTCTCTGGCGGTTGGGGCAGGTCTATCTGTACGGAACATGGGAAAAGATTGGGTTGTCGTAGATTACTTCGGTGAAGGCGCAGCAGAACAGGCGGATTTTCATCCGGCCTTGAATATGGCCATGCTCTATAAGGTTCCTGTCATATTCTGTTGCTGTACGAACCAGTTTGTGGAGTACCATCCCTACAGGGAATCTACCTGCACGGCCGATATCGCGCCGCGTGCGGAAGGTTACGGAATGCCCTGGCAGATCGTGGCAGATGGTCACGACATGTTTTCCGTCGGCCTGGCCATGAAGGAAGCTATTGCCCACGCCCGGGACGGCAATGGACCATATTTTATAGAATTTAAGACCTATCGTATTGCTCCACATCACACTGCGGACCAGTGTCTCTACAGAGATCAGGAAGAATGCGATGAAGCGTCGAAAAAGGATCCAATTCCAAAAGCCGGAGAATTGCTGCTCGAACGCAATTGGGCTTCTGAGGATGATTTAGAAGGCGTCTTGGCTAGGTGCCGGGGAATTATCAATGAGGCAGTTCAAGCACTTGAAGAGAGCGGATTGCCTGATGCATCAACCATTATGAACCATACTATGGGCAGCTAAAGGGGGAAGAAGATGACTGAAAAATACTATACAGAAGCCCTTGTTGACGCTCTGAGATACGAGATGAAAAGAGATGAAAGTGTCGTCGTCCTGGGACTTGATGTGAAAGCGAGCATTTGGGGGACCACCCGTGGGCTTTATGATGAATTTGGACCGCGAAGAATTATCGGAACCCCGGTATGTGAAGGATCCTATACCATGGCGGGGGTGGGGGCGGCCATGACCGGACTCAGGCCGGTCGTTGAATTGCTTTTTTCCGAATATGGTTATTTGGCCATGGAGACGATTTCAAATGTCGCAGGAATGTGGGGGTATGTTTCCAATGGTGGTTACCAAGTCCCATTAGTCATACAAACTTTTGCAGGACCAAGGGGATATGGCGCCTATGCCCATTCACAATCAACCCAAGCCAGTTTCTTAAACGCACCGGATATCAAAATTCTTATTCCTTCCTCACCCTCGGATGCGAAAGGATTATTCACATCGGCAATCAGGGATGACGGGCCGGTTCTCATCTTCCACCATCGGCAACTCTTGCCAATGACTGAAGAGGTTCCGGATGGGGAGCATGTGGTGCCCATAGGAAAGGGAGCGGAGCGGCGTAAAGGCGATGATGCAACCGTGGTTTCATTTGGTGGAATGCTGTACCGTTGTCTTGAAGCAGCCGATGAACTCGAGAAAGAAGGGATCGGTTTAGAGGTTATTGATTTGAGAACCATTGTCCCCTTTGACCAGGAATTGGTTGCCGAATCCTTGGAAAAAACGAATCGATTGATCATCGCAGAGGATGGACGCAAGCGGGGTGGCATCGGTTCTGAGATTGCCGCTGTGATTTCAGAGAAATACTTCGACCTTCTGGATGCGCCAATCATTCGGGTTGCGGCGCTGGACACTGCGGTCCCTTTTTCGCAGCCACTTGAAAAGGCGCATTTTCCCGATGTTGAGACCATTATTTCTGCAGTCAAAACAACTCTTGAATAGGCTCTCTGGCCAGGAACCTGGAGGTCGTTAGAGCCCTCATAAAAGAAGACATCCCTAACCCGGATAAACCGGAAAAGTTAAGAGTGAACTGAAGTTAATGAGTCGTTTCGCTTAATCCGTCTTCCAGGTTCTCGGTTCAAGGTTCCGGGTTCAAGGTTAACTGCGGAGGCAGGGATCTTTTTTTCAAGCCCTATCTCAAAAAGAATTCCACCGAACTTTGCCGTTCCCGCAGATGGGAAGGTTGACGCCACAAAACCCTTAGCAGAATGCACCTTTCCGATGAAATACCGTGTTCTTTTGAACCCTTCCATCTGCGGGAACCGCCACCGGAGCCTATAGATAGGGCTTGAAAAAAAGAACCCTACCGTAGCAATGAGTCTTTTGCGGCTTAGCCGCTGATTCTTACACCACGCCGCTCGAAGATGCCGCTTGCGGTGAGGCAAAACAACCCTGAACTGTGGATCTGAGCAGTAATGTGTTTTCGTGATCAAAATTCCTGCGTATTTAGAACACAAATTCACTGTTAAGAAACTAAAGACGAAAGCCGGCACCCGGATGTATCATCATCGGGCGGTTTGTTATTTGGAGGAATCATTATGATCGTTAAATTAACCATCCCACGAGTTGGTGTGAATGTGATTGAATTCCGATTGGTCGAATGGAACGCGAATGAAGGCGACTGGGTAGAGATAGGGAGTGAGGTTCTGTTTATTGAGACGGAAAAGACCCAGTGGGCCATTGAGGCGGAGATTTCAGGGTTTCTCCATATTCTGGTTGATGAGGGTCAAAAGGCGGAAGTTGGAAGCATTGTCGGGCAATTGTCGGAATCGAAGGAAGAGTACGAAAGCCTACAAGTGCGGGCACAGGGTAAATCGCTAACCCCTGAACCTGAAGAAACTGCTCGACCGGGTGAAGCGAATCTTTCGGTTTCACACTCAGACGCTGTGGGCCTGGAGGGTGAAGGAAAGAAAATAAGGATTTTCATAACACCTGCCGCCCGAAAGATGGCGGAAAAGCACAAAATTGACCTACATCTAATCAACGGTTCGGGCCCGGGTGGCCGCGTCAATAAAAGGGATGTTGAAGCGGCCATAGAGAAAAAAGAGAAGTCTAAAATACAGCCGGCCCTATACCATGGCAGAAGAGTCAGACGCTCGGAGGCGATTAAGGGCGTACGGGAGTCAATTGCTGAACACATGTTTCGAAGCCTATCCACAACCGCCCAGATGTCTGTGATGGGTGAGCTTGATATGATGGAAATCGTAAGGGTAAGAGAAGACCTCCTTAAGGAGGAAAAAGAGACGGGTATCAGGATCAGCTATATCGATATTCAGGTGTTTATCGTGGCTCGCGCTCTGAAGAAAAACCGTTCCATTAATTGTAGTTTGATCGATGGAGAGATTATGTTCTGGGAAGATATTAATGTAGGTGTGGCGGTAGCCCTGGGAGAAGAGGGCTTAATTGTGCCCGTTATAAAAAACGCTGATAAAAAAACCTTAATGGATATATCTTTGGAGGTCAAAGCACTGAGACAGAAAGCCGGAGAAAAAAAGCTTTTGCCGGATGAAGTCACCGGAGGGACTTTCACCCTTTCAACGGTTGGAAGGGGAAGTATAAGTCGGTTTCAAACCCCGATTCTCAATGAACCGGAAGCAGCCATCCTTTCAACCGGTGCAATCGAAGAGAGTGCCGTTGTACGAACAGGGGAAATTGTTATCAGACCCATTATGCCCTTTAGCTTCACTTTTGACCATAGAATCATCAACGGATTTGGAGGCGAACAGTTTCTTAGAACGATTCGGGAATTTGTTGAAAGGCCCAATAGGCTTTTTCTTTACTAAAGGCAGGCAGGCAAAATATGGATGCAACCTATGACGTTGTTGTTTTGGGCGGTGGCGCCGGCGGGGTCCCCTCCGCCCTTCGGGCATCACAATTGGGGGCCCGGGTCGCGCTGATTGAAAGTCGCTTTTTGGGCGGTCTCTGCATGAATCGGGGCTGTGTGCCCTTTGGGCAGATGATGGCCGCAACGCGCATTTTAAAAAGCCTTTCACTTGGAAAAGAAATGGGTTTGAATTTTTCTAACGTATCCTCGGATCTTCCAACCCTAAGAAAAAGGCAGAATGAGCTCATTGCCTTTATGAGACAAGGGATCAAGACCACCTTGGCCAAACAAAAAGTAGATATCCTTGAAGGGTGGGGAAAGATTACGGGAAAAGGATCACTCGCGGTCGACGGAAAACCCCTTTCTTTTGAAAAGTTGATTCTAGCGACAGGCGCCAGGTGGCTGAAGCCTGACTTCCCGGGCTCCGATCTAGAGGGGGTTATAAACAGTGACGTCCTGTTAATGGGCAAAGAACTTCCTAAAAGGGTTTTGTTATTCGGCCGAGACCCTCGGCTGGCTGAAATCGCACAATTTCTTAAGCAGTTCGGATCACAGGTATGGCTCGCCACTGCGGATTCGTCAGTCCTCGACGGGGAAAACAAAACAATTCGGACCAGGCTTGCAAGAGTGCTTAGAGACGATGGGATTCAGATTTTTACCAAGACGGACATCCTTGGTTTAGAGAAAAAAGGCAATGGGCATGAGTGCCGCCTCATAACAAGGGATGGGGAAACATTGATCCAGGTGGACAGTCTCATAACCCTTGAACGGGCAGCGTCCCTTGAAAACCTAGGGTTGGAAAGGATCGGAATCAACAAGGGTGCAGCATACGTTACAGTAAACGAAAAAATGGAGACCCAGGTAGCCGGTGTCTATGCTGTCGGGGACCTTGCAGCCAATGGGGCAAGGCAATACTCCCACCTGGCCGCAGCCGGGGGCATCGTGGCAGCCGAGAATGCCATGGGCATGAATAGTACTTTTGACCATCGGACCGTGTGTCGAATACTTTATACCCAGCCCCAAGTGGCTTGCGTAGGCATGACTAACAAGGAAGCAAAAAAGGCCGGTTACAGGGTTTTGACGGGCACGGCACCCCTTTCCATGAACCCTCTGGGGATGATAATGTCCCAAAACGAAGGAATTGTTGAGGTGGTTGGTGAAAAGGAATACGGGCAGGTGCTCGGTGTCCATTTTATCGGAGAAAACGCTGTTGAAATGGCCGGTCAAGGTGCACTTGCCATTCAAATGGAAGCGCTTTTAGAAGACCTAACCAAGACCGCCTTTCCCCACCCTGCCCTAAGCGAGTCCCTTGCAGAAGCAGCAAGAGATGCGCTGGGAATCTCATTGTATCTCCCATAGCATTGAAATCGATCAATGATCCGCGTGATCTGGATCGGACCAATTCAATCTAATCAATATACTGGACAAAGGCATAAAGTTCATTACTGAAAATGGTTTTATTGCGCTGGTCTTAGGCCCGAAAAGTCCAAATTAATGGGTAGTTGATCTTTGTGCCTTGGATAGGATTTTCCAGGGGAGGGCCTATTGGGGATCTTGATTTAGATAAGTATTGGGCCCCAAAACAGGAGCCGTGGGAACTAAAGTTTGTTGTACTCTCTTGATCTTTCTTTTTCCAAAACAATGGTCTCCAAATTGGCCATCCTGTCTTCCAGGCGGGCGAGACGATTAGCAAAATCATCGTAGTCCTCGTTGGATCTCTTTGAATGGGCCTTCAGCCGGGCGGTGTAAACACCACTGAAGGTCCCGAGTGCCACGATGATGACGACGGCTGTCCAGAAGCTCATATCTTATACTCCTTTAGTCAGATATGGATCCTCGTGCCACATGCCTGATTCAGTGGCACCTTCCACTACAAATTGCTGTGAATGGGCATTTTTCATCAGTTTTTTAAAGATCAATGTAATCCTTGGATTCTAGCTCCTTCTCCCATTTCCAGACAAAGGCCTTCCCGTTTTTCAAGTAGAAGGGTGCAAGCGTATCGTAACCCTCTTTCTCGACAAAGGGTTTGAGAAAAGTGAATTTTCCAACAATCTTTTTCTTTAATTCAAGATCGTCCGAAAGTTCAACAGAACCACAAACCCTAATCTGTTGCCCTTTCTGTTTGGTGTTCCAGAAGAGCAACTCAACCGATGGATTGCTTGAGAGCTGTTTGAATAGGTCTTTTTGTTTCCCTGTAACAAAGATGATGTCTTTTTCATCGGCTTGAAAGAGGGTGATTACCCGAACTCGAGGTTTTTGCCCGTCGGATGAAGCGAGAAAACACTCCGGGTTTTTCCTCATAAATGCCAGCACTTCTTGTTTATTCACAGTGTGCTCCCTGGTTTCTCATGAGCGGGTGTCGAACTAAGCGAATTTTAGGCGTCGCCGTTCAACCTTTGATCCCAATTGTATTCCCGGTCTGTGACGGTATGTTCCATTCTCCGAATGCGGCGTTCCAGTTTCTCATATCTCCGTTTTATCCGATCAACGGCACCCCTTCGGGAATAAACGTAGCTGTCATAAAACTCCTGCTCGTCATTGGTCTCAATAGGGATGACGGGTTCCGGTTTCATCAAGAGTGCTGCAATAAAATAGATGACGGCGATAGGCCAGAACCCACTGAAGAGAAGGAATAGCACTGCGATAGTCCTTGCCCAAGCGACGGAAAAATCAAAGTACTCTGCTATGCCTCTACAAACCCCCAATATGACACCGTTTCGGGAACGATAGAGGCCTCCCCGAAGTCCTCGATGGCTCTCCCGACGACTTCCCCGAAAACTTCCCTGAAACATTCTTCTGCAACATCCCATCATAATTCACGTTCCTTTCTTTCGCGGTCCAAGATGATGGTTTCCAGGGCCTCAACGCGCCCTTCCATCCTTGAGAGCCCCTGATAGATCTCTTGGATCATCTTGGCCTCATCGGCCTGGAATTTCTGGCTCTTCTTGGATACCCCGCCTTTAACAATTTTTATGCCTATGAGGATGGTGCTGCCGACGATCGCCAGTATGAGAACTGCTCCTCCAAAGATGATCGCTAGAATCGTAGCTGCCTGCATAACGGTTAGTCTCCCTCGTTAGTAATTATGTGACAGGTCTTTCCCACCTGGCCCCGGATGATATTCCGGCTTCTAGGCTGCGGTAGTACCATCATCTTCCTTTTTTATAGATGACTTAAGATTTTGTAATTCTTTTTCGATATCATCGTCAACCAAAAGCTTGTCGAATTCCGCTTCCAGGGTGGGTTTTTGACCATAATTAACGAGGTCTGCTTCAGCCTCCATTCGCTCAATGCGGTTCTCCAGTTCATCGAATTTGAATACGGCTTCTGCGCCGTTCACGCGACGTATCTCTTGCTGGGCGCGCATGCTTTTTCGAGCACGGATGTGACGCTGTAAAAGCATCCGCTGTTTTTCGCGCGCACTTCTCAGTTTGTCTTCGAGTTGTCTGATATCATCCTGATACTGCTCAACCAGACCGTTGTGCTCCAGAAGTTCCTGTTGCAGGGAGTCAGCCCTGTCGGCATATACTCGTTTTTCCACAAGGGCTTCCCGCGCCAGATCGTCTCGGCCCTTGCTAACAGCGAGTTGTGCTCTTTGCTCCCAGTGTTGTGCCCGTGCCTGAACATCCTCCAGCTGACGCTGGACTTTTTTGCTGTTGGCCATCACGCCGGCGCATGCGGCCTTGAGTTCAACAAGGGTGTCTTCCATCTCCTGGATCATCAACTTAATGAGTTTCTCAGGGTCTTCGGCCTTGTCCAACATCGCATTGATGTTTGAACTGACGATATCCCTAAATCTCGTGAAAATTCCCATAATGACGCCTCCTGTTTGTTTGGTTTTGCCAAACATATAGGCAGAAAGTATGCCAAAAGGAAAAATATGAGTAAAGTGAAAGGATATCAATGCCTTACCATCTTGACAAGTAGATAGCTATTGTGGTATGAGTTGCTATCTATTGGTAAAATAAACCATATTCAACCATTTTTCACCATGAAGAAACCAAGAATCGCACCCCAACGACAAGATGAAATGAGATCGCACTTGGGGATGTCAGAAGCCCTGGGGCAATCCGAGAGATTCCTTGCGTTTCAAGAGAGTCTGTCTCGAGTAGCGCCCATTGACCGTCCGGTACTCCTGATTGGCGAACGGGGAAGTGGAAAGGAGCTCGCTGCTGCCAGAATTCACTTTCTTTCAAAACGGTGGGATGGGCCCCTTGTGGCCCTGAACTGCTCCGCCCTTTCCTCATCTCTAATTGAGTCGGAATTGTTCGGTTATGAGAAGGGGGCCTTTACCGGTGCCGAGCAAAGGAGAACCGGTCGGTTCGAAGCCGCCAGTGGTGGGACCCTTTTTCTCGATGAGATAGGGAACATCCCTGTGGAGGTCCAGGAGAAAATCCTCCGTGTGGTTGAATACGGCGTCTTTGAAAGGGTCGGCAGCTCGGAGAGCGTGGAGGTCAATGTGAGAATTGTCGCGGCGACCAACGCCGACCTGGCAGGCCGGGCCAAAGAGGGCACATTCAAACAGGACCTTCTGGATCGGCTCTCTTTCGAAGTCCTCTTGCTGCCGCCCCTGAGGGAACGGAAAGAGGATATCCTTTTGTTGGCAAACCATTTTGCAGCCCGCATGTCCTTTGAAATCGGCAGGGATGAAATCCCGGAATTCAGTGATGAGGCTATAGCGGCCATGGAGGGATACCCCTGGCCAGGCAATGTGCGGGAACTCAAGAACGTGATCGAACGAGCCGTATATCGATCAGATTCGAAAATAATCACGGAGATTGTATTCGATCCATTTCATCCTTACCAATCGGAGGCGCCCAGCCAGGTCGAAGCCGCTTCACAAAGCACGGACAAGCCTTCAATGGAAGATCTCTTTGACAAGCCCCTTAAGGAGGCGGTTCGGGAACTTGAAATCCGATTACTGGAGAAGGCCCTAAAGGAGGCCAAATTCAATCAAAGAACCGCCGCCCGCAGGCTCGGGCTGACCTATCACCAATTCCGCGGACTTTACCGCAAGTACCAAAACGATATGTAACAGTTCACCCGAAGAAAAGTATTTGACAGGATAACAGGATGGACATGATGTTTATCCGCCTTAATTCTGGATATAGAAAGTTGAGAGAGAGTAAACGATCAAGACCTGCCCTGGCGCGACACAATGAGGCCCATAAATACTTGGCCACTGTGCGGTGATATCGCTCATTGGCAACGCTGCGACAGTAACCAGATCTGGGCCAGGGATCTAAATATAGAGATCAACGGGAAAAAAAAATCATGTAAATCCTGTTCATCCTGTCTAAAATGGCTGAACCCTTACCAAATCCTAGAGTCATTATCACGCCCCTACCTTATCCAGCTGCACAAAAATGAATCGATATTTCCTTTCTACAAAGGCAATAGTTTGACAGCAGGTTCCCTAATCGTATAAAAAGGAGCTCTTCTACCAATCAATCAGTTTGTGAAAGGAGCTCGACTGATTTATCTGGGATGTTTGGAATGCAACCAAAACATAAAACCATTTTTTAAAGGAGGTGATGAAAGGATTGATGTCGGAATGTCGCGTTAAAGAGTAATGGAACAAACTCATTCGGCAGTAGGTCATTGAGACCAAACGGATTTATTTTTTCTAAATGTGACAATGTCATAGTAAAGGAGGCTAAAATGAGAAAGGGAATCTTGGCCACAACAATCTTCATTGTAATTTCAATGGTGTTTCTCCTTTCAACTTTTGCGACGGAGGCGCAGGCCAAAGATAAAATCGGCTGGGTCGGTCCCGTTTATAAGGAGTTATCCGCCAGTCTGAATAAGGGTTTCAAGGCGTACTATAAGAAGACCTATGGCAAAGACATTGACATCACGTTCGTGCGACCGGGCGGATGGCCGGTGTGTGTGGACAAAGTAAGAATATGGGGTGGCAAACCGGATGCCGATATCTTCCTGGGCGCCGGCGCACCGGCCCATGAAATCTTGAAGAAAGACGGATTGATTGTGCCTTACAAGCCGAAGGGGTGGGATAAAGTTCCCGCCAAATGGCGCGGCATGAAGGTAAAGGATGGCGATCATTATTGGACCGCTTTCGCGCCCTGGATCGTCACCAATCTATACAACGAGAAGGTTTTGAAAAAGCTAAGGCTGCCCCCTCCCAAAACGTGGAACGATCTGCTCAACCCCATTTACCGGGGCAACATCGTGCACACGCTGCCCTACGCCTCCGGCACCATGCATGAAGCCATAGAAATCCTCCTGCAGGCCTTTGGCGAAAAGGAAGCCTGGAGATATCTTAGGTTGTTGGCGGCACAATTGGCACGCTTCTCTACCGGCAGCACGGATACGACCAATCTGGTGAAACGGGGCGAAGTCCCCATCGGGGTTGCGCAACCGCAAATGAACGCGATGGCTGCTCGCAAAGACGGCTATCCCGTGCGTGATTTACTCCCGGAAAAAACCATCCTGGTACCGGAGGCCGTGGCTTTGCTCAAAGGCGCGCCCAATGAAGCGATCGGCAAGATATTTCTGGACTGGCTATACAGCGCGGAGGGACAGAAACACGTGTTGGAGGGCCGTTACTTTGCAGCCAGTACGGATGTTAAATTCGCCGCGTGGGAAAAAGAGGGCGTCACCATGGCCAAGCACGCAAAGAAGGCGTTGGGTGTTGATTCCTTCTGGGATCTGAAAGTCGGGTTCATTGAATACGACCTGGATCTCGCTGCAAAGCGGTGGGACGAAGTCAACAAGAAATACGAGTATGAAATTTATAGAAAGTGGGGCAAGTTAAAAAGCAGCCTCCTTCTCATCGAAGAAGTTGAAGAAGAAATTAAAGAGGCCAAAGCCGCAAAAGTGGACGTGACAAAGGCCGAGGCGAAAATAAAAGAAGCCCGTAAGCTCTTCGAATATGAGGGCGCCTTTGCCGCAGCCCGCCTGGCCGCAGCAAAGGCACGTGCTTTGCTCGTCTCGCCTTAACCGAAATAATAAGTCAAAATAATCTCCGGACTTGATATACGGGCGGGGCACCCCTCTCGTATGTCAAGCAGGAGATAGGCATATATCCTTGCCAAAAGGATGAGTCTCATCCTCCTTCCGGTTGAAGCTGTTTATACTGGCAAGGCCTAGAGAAACGACTCTCAGGGATTGGTAAAGCAAAGGATGCGATATGTTTCGCGGCAATAGCTTTCTGGCGGCACTCCTGTGGTTGATCATTGCCTTCCTGGTCATCTTTCCCCTGTCCATTCTGGTGCTGGAAAGTTTCAAAATCTCCGGAACCGACACCTGGGGCATAGGGAATTATCTGGAATTCTTCCAGGACAGCTATTATCTGAAAACCTTTGGAAACACATTGCTCCTGAGTACGCTGGTGCTCCTGACGACCACCGTGTTCGGGATACCCCTGGCATACATTCTGGCGAGATACCGGCACTGGGGGAAGACGGTATTCACAGCACTCATCCTGTTACCGATTGTTTTGCCTGCCTTTGCCGGCGTATTTGCATTCATCATCTTTTTCGGCAAATACGGCACGTTAAATCTGCTCCTTATGGATATGGGGTTGATCGAGAAACCCATCAATTTCATCTACGGGATGCACGGGCTGGTATTCATTCAATCCCTGCACTTACTTCCTTTTATCGTCCTCGGTCTTTCCGCAGGGTTCACCAACATAGACCCCTCCTTTGAAGAAGCCGCCGAAGTTGAGGGCGCGAGCGGCTTTAGACGGTTTTTTACTATCACGTTACCTCTCTGCACCCCGAGCTATATGGCAGGTGCGGTCCTCGTATTTCTGTGGCCTTTTACAGACTGGCTTACGCCGCAGATTTTGGGGCAGGTGGATTACCTGCCATCGATTTCCTATATCAATATTGCCTATCACTTCACCGATATGCACCGCAAATACATGGGGATTGTGGCGGTGGTTGTTTCTGCCGTCGCCTGCATTGGCCTCTTTTTACTCGTCAGGCGGTGGGTCGAAAAGAGAAAGTATACCGGTCTTTCGAAAGGAACAACATCTGAAGGAAGGGTGATCGAGCCAAGCCCCTTGGTAAAAGCGGGCGCCTATGTGTACATGGTCATTATCGCCCTCCTTGTCCTGCTCATTCCTATCGTACTGGGGATTGCCGCTTTTTCCAGAACATGGGTCTTCGAGGCCTTTCCCACTCATTGGACCCTCGAAAATTTCAGACTCATTCTTCTGGAAAGCCCCGGCCTGATTAAAAACTCTTTTCTGTTCAGTGGAATCGCCCTGGTTTTCGGGATCGCCTTTGGGCTTCCGGCCGCCTATATCATCGTCCGAACCCGCGTTCCGGGCCGAGATGCGCTGGACTTTGTGATCACTCTGATGCTGGCTTTCCCGGGTATCGCGGTCGGCGTGAGTTATCTTCTGGCATTTTGGAAAGACATACCCCTGGCGACCTATTGGATCATCATGCCTTTGGCCCTCTTTGCGCGTCGGCTCCCCTATTTTTTGCGGATGGCGCATTCCTCCTACCTGCAATTGGATATTTCGCTCGAGGAGGCCTC
>CAYWMP010000066.1:0-28527 GCA_964459445.1 uncultured Desulfobacteraceae bacterium | reverse complement strand
ACTGCGGAGGACGGGCTACGGAGGATGGAAAGGCGGGTCTGCTTCGGCGCAATTCCGCTCTGATACCCCGCAGCTTGTTGCGGGGAGCTTCATTTGTGGTATTTCTCCCCGCGGAGGATGGTAAATGCCCTATAGAGCTGTTCGAGGAGGACTGTGCGGGTCATTTCGTGAGTCAAGGTGAGTCTTGTAAGAGATAGAATTTTATTTGAGTTTTTCAGGATGTCTTTCGAAAGCCCCAAAGGACCTCCGATTATAAAAGCAATTCGGCCACTTGCCCCTACGGCCAACTTTTCCAGCCAGGTTGCCAACTCTTCGGAGTCAAATTGGCGCCCTGTTCGATCCAAAGCAACCAGGTAATCTTGCTTTTTGAGCTTTCGGGAAATATGCTCGCCCTCGATAGCGATAATCTCGTCTTCCGGCCTGCCTTTGTTTATTTTTGCCGCCTTGGTCTCAATCCATTCAATCCGGGCATATCCTTTCAGGCGTTTTAAGTAGAACGACTCTGCTTCACTGAGGAATGGGGATCTGGTACGATCCACGACAATGATTTTTATTTTCAACATGTCTTTAAGATAGGGCGATACAAATGAAGTTCCGGCGCTCCCGCTTAAAGCGCGGGAATCTCCGCTTCGCTGCGATCCATCCTGCCAAGCAGATTACTACGGAGGAGGGACAAGCTGCGGGGTATTTTGGCGAAGGAGAACAAGCAAATCAATTGTGTCTATTCAAATCCGCGGAGAGTTTTTCGAAAAAGGTTTTTACGGCCAGACTGATCTGAGACTGCGCGAGGCGATAGTGATAGGCGGATCTTCCAAAAGGATCTATTACGTCATCTATATCTCGACCATTAGATACGTACTTCCCCAGGAGTTGAACTTTGGCCATCATCTCAGGCCATAGGCGCTCAATTTTTTTTGCATGCCGTATCTCCATAACCAGGATAAGGTCCGCCCAATCAGCATCCTCCTTTGTCATTTGTTTGGGCTCGTGATTATTGGCGGGAATTTCCAGTTTTTTCAGATATTCAACCATCTTTGAATCCGGAGGATTTCCTGGATACACATGGAGCCCTGCCGAGGATACCGCGATCTCTTCTACCCCTCGTTTCTCAATCTCTTCGCCGGCCAGTCTTTCTGCCAGAAAACTCCTGCTGATATTTCCGCTGCAAACAAATAGAACGTTCATTTGATTACCTTTTTTTTAGTCCCAGAATCTCTGCAATTTCCGTGCTCATCTCGTCCACAAATCGATCCATATCCTTTCCTTGAAGTGGTTTGCCGGGCTCAGGGTATTTATCCAAGGCTTCAGGCCTAACAAGCAGGGGAGCGTTTTTCAGGTCTTTCCTGGGCGTTATATGAAAGGATGCGTCGAACCCATCATTAAAGTACATTTCCTGGAAATTGATAAACTTGAGCATATGAGCAGTTGAGTCCAGGATGGCAATCTCTCCCTTCGAGGCATATCCCTCCTGAATCGCCTTCTTAAGCCCAGCCATGGATTCCCCCCCCTGCGTGCATGAGATGTTCCCGCTTCGATTTGCAATAATCATGGAATCCATGATCTCTTGCTCGCTGACCTGAACCACGAAGATGCTTCTCTCTCCTGCAATGTTCCGATATTCCCGGGCAATCTCGATGACCCTGGGCATGGATACGGGATTGCCAATCATGGCGGCTTGGGCCACACTCGGTTTCACGGTGACCGGCTCAAAATGCCGTTTGCTGTCATCCGCCTCCAGATAGTATCTGTACACAGGATCGGCGTGTTCCGATTGAACGCCGACGATTTTCGGTAGCGCATCAATGACACCGGCCTGGTAGAATTTGAGAAACCCACTCATAACCGACGTGATATTTCCTGCATTTCCTATGGGCAGGACCACGACCTTGTCCCCAACCTGGTAATCGAAATCCTGGGCAATTTCAAAGGAGAAAGACTGCTGTCCCAGAATTCGCCAGCTATTCTTGGAATTCAGCAAAGCCACATGATAATTTTCTGCCAGGGATTCCACAACCTTCATGCAGTCGTCGAATACCCCGGGTATTTCCAACACCGTGGCCCCACTTCCCAAGGGTTGGGATAACTGGTGCGGCGTGACCTTGCCGTGGGGCAATAGAACGGCGGATTTCAGATAGTCTTCCAGGTGTGCCGAATACAGCGCCGCAGAGGCCGATGTGTCCCCGGTCGAGGCGCATATGGCCAGAATATCCTGGATATTTTCCCTTTTCGCGAAGAAGTTGATATAACTAAGCGCACATGCCATGCCCCTGTCCTTGAACGAGGCGCTGGGATTGAGCCCATCGTTTTTAAAGTAGAAATCCATGCCGATCATGTCTTTGAGTCTGCTATTGGCTTCCACAACCGGCGTATGACCTTCGCCCAAATAGACAATCTGCTCCAATGGAATCACTGGAGCTACAAACTCATAGTAAAGGAAGATGCCCTTGAGTGCCTGGTGGTTTAGCATCCGCCTGTAGTCAAAGATCTTCTGCCAATGATTCCCGCCCAGGCTTTTGACCTGTTCAAAATTCCGGTCATAAAGGAGCAGTACACTCCCACACCCAGAGCAGGTATAGAGCAATCGTTCTATGCCATATTCTTTACCGCAACCAAGGCAACGATAATACATCCGACCTGTCGGTTTCGGAACGAGATAGGGCCCTATTTCTTCAGGAAATTGTTTAATTTTCATAATAACATCCCGTAAGTACTTGTTATTGAAATAGAAGGATCTGCTACATCTATAATAACGCCATCCGGATTTCAACCCAAACTAATATGCCATTTCTCCTTTATCATCCGTAAAGTCCATGTCCCTTGTCAGTTGCGTTTGAACGATCATAGACTTATATCAATCGTGGGTTCCATTTTTGCTGCTTTGCATCCTTATGAATTTTAAGTTTTTTTCCCTTTTTCTTTGAACTACAGACCACATGCCAAAAATATGACTGAATCCTACCTTATGTACTTAATATAGGTGCGAAGCCGTGCCAAATCACGCTCCAGGATTATGAGGGTTTGGAACGACCAATTGCACCTTGCGAATAAACGCCGAATCATGCTAAAGGATCACCCATGGGTTTAGTTACTGGTCATTCGTCATTTGTCGTTGGTGGGAGAGCCGGACAAAACTGAGGATACCATGTGTCATCTTGCAAATATGTCCTATGTTTGTATAGTGAGTCGCAGATCTCAAACCGGATCCGATATCCCTATACCGGTCCTAGAATTGAAAATGTACTGAAATTGAACTCAGAGAGTTACGCCAATGATCATTGAACAGGTAAAAGAAGTTTTGAAAATCGAAGCCGAGGCCATCCTTGACCTTCTGGATCGCGTCGGCCCTGAAATCGAGAAGGCCGTGAACTTGATCCTAAATGCAAAGGGCCGCGTTATCCTTACCGGCATGGGTAAATCCGGGCTGGTTGCAAGGAAGATATCAGCCACTCTGAACAGCACCGGAACACCCTCTTTATTCCTCCACCCCGCAGAGGCCATCCACGGGGATTTGGGGATGGTCACCGAGAATGATGTTATTCTGGCTATCTCCAACAGCGGACTGACCGGTGAGATCAACAACATCCTCCCCATTATCAAGCGCATGAATGCAAAAGTCATCTCTTTTACCGGGAGCCTGGATTCACCCATGGCCCTGGAGAGTGACGTGGTTATCGATGTCGCAGTGGAGAGGGAAGCATGCCCCATGGGCCTGGCGCCGACGGCAAGCACGACTGCCACACTTGCCATGGGGGATGCATTGGCAGTTGTCCTTATTAATTCCAGACGGTTTAACCCTACTGATTTCAAACGTTTCCACCCCGGGGGGAGCCTCGGGGAAAGGCTCTCTATCCTAGTGAGAGAAGTCATGTTTACGGATGATCACATTCCGATTGTTTTCCTGGGTTCCAAAGTCAAGGAAGCCTTGAACGAAATAGATTCAAAGGGGATCGGTGCCGCCCTTGTGGTGGACGATGATAATAAACTGGCCGGAATCATAACAGATGGCGATCTTAGAAGGGCCCTGCTTCATGAGGAATCAATCCACGAAAAACTGACAGAGGATATCATGACGCCTTTGCCGAGGACCATCAATGAGAATCAAACGGCCGCTGAAGCGTTGGGTGTCATGGAACTCTACGGTATCACCCACCTTTGTATTGTAGACAGACAAAACAGGATCAAAGGCGTGGTACATCTGCATGATTTACTTGGGCGAGAGGAATTCAGGATAAATGGCGGGTTCAAATCCTCTTAGAGGCCTGATTATCGATCTGGTAACCCCCTTCAGGGAAAACGGTGATATTGACGGCCGAGGACTTGGGCAACTTTTGGACAGGGCATTGCCCCATGTTCAGGCTGTTCTGCTGGCAAGCCCCAATGCAGGCGAGGGAAGAGACCTTAACCACGGTCAAAGGGAAGAACTTCTCGATAAAGCCCTGGTCGTGAACCGCGGCCGTGTCCCCATTCTTTTCTGGATAACCCAAGAAACAGAACAAGAAACGAAGGAAACCCTAACCCTTCTTGAAGGTAGGCTTCAAAAGCGAGACTATAAAGCGCAAGTCTTTTGGGTCGACACGCCCCTCTTTTATCATAGTAACCGGGGACTCCCCCTGCATTACCGAAATCTGGCTGTCTCTTCCAAAGTGCCCGGGATCCTCCACAATGATCCGGAATTTATCAGGCGACTGGGTCGCCCTCTTAAGCGAAACAACATCCGAACCAGCATCCTCAAAGAACTCGCGAAAAATCCCGACCTTCAAGGGCTCATCTTCAATGGCAACCTGGATAGGGTCGGCAACTATCACAGGGCGATACGGACAAGGGCTGACTTCAAGATCTATGATGGTGATGAATCCCAATTCCTCAATCATCCGTCCCGCAGCGGTGTCGTTTCCATTGGCGCTAACCTTGCCCCAAAGGCATGGCAGAAGATCACGTCCTCTTCATTACAACTCGATGATAACCATTCAGAATACCCGAATCGACTTCAACAGATCCTGGAGGCGGGAAGCTACATTCGTGATTTGAGGGAGGTGTATGTCGAGAGCCCTGTACCCCTTATCAAGCAAGTCCTTTCAGAAAGAGGATTAATTGAAAGCCCCACATGCACTTCCAAGGTAGAGGATATAGAAGACAAAAGCAGCAAACTCAATGAACTCATGGTGCTTCACGGAGACTAGCGTTTCCTTCAACAGTACAGCCCTTCCATTAAGCAAAAACCCTATATTGATTATCTCGCCATTAACCGACACCCTGGTGTGCGGATTTTGAATTCACTCGTTTCAATAATCCGTAACTCGGCCGGATTAGAAAGAGATTTGCAGTGAGTCTTCCTACGACCAGGGCTGTGGTGGCGACGAACACGCCGATCCAATTGAAGAATAAAATACCGAATGACAAAACCAATATAATGGCGCTCAATTCAATAACGGTTCCTATTGTTATGGGGCCGGTCTTTCGCCCGGCAACCAACAGGCCCCGTTGAAGAGATAAAAAGACCTCCAAGGCAGGCAGGAGAAGCATGAAGCGTGTGGGGTTGATGGCGAAGCCTGTCAAGTCCGGAGCAAGCCCCGAAACATCGCTGTACCAAAGACGGACAAGTGGCGTGAAGGCCACAAAACCCAGAGCCAGGGTAACGAACAGGGCCAGGATAAGCGCAAAGTCCCTAATGGGTTTATATTCCCGGAACCCCTCTCCCACCCGCGCGATGGCCACTTCCTGATAGGAGAGTCCAAAGGACCTGAACAAAAACACAAAGGAGTTGATCACCGGAAGGACCGCCAGGGATTCAATGGCCATCCGGCTCTGCCCCACGAAAAAGGTCACGAGCGGATGGGCGCCCAGGCTGAGGATAAGGGTTATGGCCAGAGGAAAGTAAAACCGATAGATCTCCCCATAGGTCAATTCATCCCCGAAAATAGCCTTTTCCGTTCTTAAACGTTTTAACACGCTATGGACCATCAAACGGCTGGCCACAACCTCTGTACAAACACCCACCGACAGGGCCGAAGCGCCCACATATGCGCCCGGCAATTTGCCCCAGAAAAACAGGATCAGTCCGGTTGAAGCCATGGATACTAAGCGAATAACGGTTCCATAGGCCACGAGTCTCGTTTTGTTGTTTCGGATCAGGATACCCTGATAAAAGCGGCGGAACCCGATGGCCGAAGGCCAGGGGAGCAACAAGACCGTGGCCCAATAAGCCAGGTTGCTCACTTCAGGCGGCAGTCCGATGACGCCTTCGGCCAGGGCATAAAAAACCCTCGGGATGATCAGGATGAGCATTATGATGGTAATAAGTCCATTCAGATAAAAGGAGAATCGAAATAATTTGCTCAAGGAGATTGAATCCTTGACCAGGGCCGTGGAGGCGCTCATGAGCATGATGATGGGCGCTTCTATGATCAGGGCCAGAGAGAATGAGACGCCATAGGCGGCCAGGTTGAATTTGGCATCCGGTAAACGCGCGATAATGGCGGAAAGGAAGGGGCCTTCAATGGACATCATGAGCCAGGTGGAAGCCAAGGGTATCCAAAAAAACAAAATTGTGCTGATTCTAAGGGACGGATTGTCTTTTTTCATGGCGGGGAAGTTAAGGATTTATTTATGAAAGGCAAGAGGACGGTTCAGGGGTTCAGGGATTAAAATGCTCTTCAACCATCAACCTTGAACGGGGAACCTTGAACCTTGAACCCTCTGGTCCAATATAACCTTGACACCTTCAAGTGATGCGATAAACTACCCGCTCAAATCCAATACAGAGAACCTGGGAGGAGCAAATGTATACAGAACTTGATGAATTGTGCGTAAATACAATTCGAATGCTTTCCGCGGACTGCGTACAAAGGGCCAATTCCGGACACCCCGGCATGCCCATGGGTGCAGCGCCCATGGCCTATGTATTATGGACGCGATTTTTGCGTCATAATCCAGCCGACCCAAAATGGCCTGACAGGGATCGATTTGTCCTTTCCGCCGGTCACGGCAGCATGCTTCTCTACAGCCTCTTACATCTGACAGGTTATGATTTATCCTTGGATGAATTGAAGAGCTTCCGCCAATGGGAAAGCCGAACGCCCGGGCATCCCGAATCTCATCTCACGCCGGGGGTTGAAACCACCACCGGTCCCCTTGGGCAAGGTTTTGCTAACGGCGTTGGCATGGCCATCGCTGAAAGGTATCTAGCGGCTCATTTCAACCGGCCCGGGCATAACATCGTTGACCATTATGTATATTCCATCGTAAGCGACGGCGATCTCATGGAAGGCGTCACCCATGAAGCCGCTTCCCTGGCCGCTCATATGAAGTTGGGCAAATTGATCTACCTTTACGACGATAACCATATCTCTATTGACGGGAGCACGGAACTGGCTTTCACTGAAAACAGGACCGCGCGTTTTGATGCCTATGGGTGGCATGTACAGCAAGTGAATGATGGCAATGATATGCCGGCCATTGAGCAGGCGATTCGATCGGCCCAGGAAGAAAAAAGGCGACCCTCTTTCATTGCCGTCAGGACCCATATCGGTTATGGGAGCCCCAATAAACAAGACACCGCCTCCGCCCATGGAGAACCCCTTGGCCCTGACGAGATCAAACTGACGAAAGAAAATCTGGGATGGCCCCTTGAACCGGATTGCCATATCCCCGATGATGCCTTGACTCATTTCCGTCAGGCTCTTACTCAAGGCAAGGAATGGGAAGATGAGTGGTTTCAAGGGGTAGAGGCCTTTAAGAATGAATTCCCTGAGATGGCCGAGAAATGGCATTGTTGGATAAATCATGAATTACCCTCGGGATGGGAAAAGGATATTCCTGTCTTCTCAACAGACCCGAAGGGTATGGCAACCCGCGTGGCCTCAGGAACAGTGCTAAATGCTATTGCTCCGGCACTTCCCAATCTCATTGGTGGGTCCGCCGATCTAGCCCCCTCCAATAAGACACTTATTAAAGACGTGGAACACTTCCGGGAAGAGGCTTACGAATGCCGAAACTTCCACTTTGGCGTTCGAGAACATGGTATGGGCTCCATTATGAACGGTATGGCCTTGCACGGCGGCATTGTTCCCTATGGAGGGACCTTCCTTATCTTCTCGGATTATATGAGGCCTGCTATTCGTTTAGCGGCCATTATGGGATTGAAGGTTGTATATGTCTTCACCCACGACAGTATCGGTCTCGGGGAGGACGGCCCCACTCACCAACCCATCGAGCATTTGGCCGCATTGCGAGCCATTCCCAACCTGACGCTCATTCGCCCCTGCGATGCCAATGAAACCGCAGAGGCATGGCGTTATGCCGTTCAACAAAATCACGGTCCCGTTGCCCTTGCACTGACACGTCAAGGCCTGCCCACGCTGGATCGCGAAAAGTTTGCCTCGGCCGACAAGCTCCAAAGGGGTGCTTACGTCCTTCTGGATGCCAACAAAGGAAATCCCGACATCATCCTTATCGCAAGCGGTTCTGAAGTCCATCTCGCTCTGGAAGCTGGTGAAAGACTGAAGGAAAAGGGTATGAATGCACGCATCGTGAGCATGCCCTCCTGGGAGATATTTGCCAAGGAACCCAAGGCCTACCAAGAGGAGGTGCTCCCGCCCGAAATAAAAGCGCGGGTGGCCGTCGAAGCGGCAGTCCCCCATGGATGGCATCAGTATGTGGGAACAGGCAAGGGGGATATCGTGGGCATCGATCATTTCGGGGCCTCTGCGCCCTCTAAGATCCTATTCGAAAAATTCGGAATCACGGTTGATTGTGTCGTAGAAAAGGCTTTGAAGGTATTGGAAAAACAATGATGGTGATAGCGCAGGATCGAAAATAGCCGCGTAGTCGGCTGATCTACATACTATCTCTTGAATGACGAGGGAGAAGCATCCAGAGGATGCCTGCCGAGAGAATCATGGCCAGGCAGAGGAACTGCCCCATGGATAGGGCACCCCATAATAGCCCAATCTGTGGATCCGGCTGACGGAAAAACTCCACGATAAACCGGAAAATCCCATACCCACCCAGAAAAATACAAAACAACCCGCCCGGCTTCATCCGCACATCCTTTACCTGCCAGAGAATGATAAAGAGCACCACCCCCTCAAGAAGGGCTTCATAGAGCTGGGATGGATGTCTTGGAATCTGACCTCCAGTGGGGAAAACCATGGCCCAAGGCAATGAACTGGGCCGTCCAATGAGTTCAGCATTAATGAAATTACCCAGTCTTCCCAGGCAGAGCCCAACGGGCGCCGTGACGATGACCAGATCGGTTACTTCCAGGAAGGGTAGTTTTCGCAGACGGCAAAAAAGGGCGCCTGCCAGCGCGCTGCCGATGAGCCCGCCATGGAAGGACATGCCACCGTGCCATATGGCGATTATCTCTATTGGATGTTGCAGATAGTAGCTAAATTCGGTGAATTGATAAAACAGGAGGTAACCAAGTCGAGCGCCAACCACCAGTCCTATTGCCAGATAAAAAATCAAATCCTGAAGTCCGCTCCCCTGAAGCCCGAGGCGTTTGGCCCGATTCTGTCTTGCCATGAGAAAATAACTGGCAATAAACCCCAGTGCATACATGAGGCCGTACCATCGGAGTTTGATGGGGCCGATCTCGATGAGGATCGGATTTATATTGGGAAATGGCAACATGGCTACGATCCTAAAAATAAAATTCAGCTAGAGCGGAGGTAAGGTCCTTTTTTCAAAACCTATCTCAAAAAGAATTCCACTGAGCTCTGCCGTTTTCGCCCCTCAACCTATAGATAGGATTTGAAAAAAATGATCTTTACCGAAGCGATAATTCCTTGTTTCATACATTGAAATGAAATGCGCCGAGGCCTCATTTCACAGAAGGTATTCCGGCCTCACATTATGCAAAGCATGAAAAATATTGCCTTTGATCTTTTTATTGGTCCTATAGAACTGCTTCAGCATCTTGTTGATGCTATCTCTTTTGGAGGCGCCTGAGGTAGGGCAACCCAGGTCTATTACAGGCCACCCCATGGATGCGACGTATCGTCTTATGAGATCCTCATCAACCCTATAAAGAGGTCTCAGTATCGTCAATTTCCCTTCAAAAAATTTTTGGACCGGGGTCATCGTGCTCACGGAAGCCCCATAGAAAACATTCAGAAAAAAGGTTTCTATGATATCGTCCTTATGATGACCAAAGGCGATTTTATTACACCCCAGATCGCCCGCCATTTGGAATAATATGGTCCTTCGCTGGCGCGAACACAGGAAACAGGGATTCTCTCTGTTCTCCGGGCTGTGGGCTTTTGGACCGATCTGACTGGGGATAATCCGATACTCAAAACCGTGCTCCGAGAAAAAGGAGGCCAACTGATCTCCGGAATCGGCCCCAAAGCCAGGGTCCACATGGACGGCGGTTATCTTATAATCGATGGGAATCCTTTTGATACGTTCCCTTAACAGCCATAAAAGGGCCAGACTGTCTTTTCCGCCGGAGACTGAAACCATGATGTGATCCTCATCCCGGATCATATCCCTTTCGTGAATCGCCTTCCCTACGAGGCGTCTCATTTCTTTAGCTACAAATCTAGACATTTATATTAGTCACGAGTCAATGGTCATTGGTCACTTGGCCTGCCGCGCCGACTTGTCGCGCTGTAGTTTTAACGAAAGCGGAAGCCTCTTGGCGCATGCGGAATCAATCTTCAATATTCAATTTTCAATTATACTGCCTTTCTCCAAACAAATTCGTTCCTATCCGGACCAGATTGGCGCCCTCCTGAAGCGCTACTTTGTAGGAATTGGACATCCCCATTGAGAGATATTTCATTTCCGCACAGGGCAGGTTCTGTGATTTCAGGTTTTTAAATATTTCCCTGGTCTTTTGGAAATAGGGCCTCGCCTCTTCCGGATCGCCTGCAAAAGGTCCCATGGTCATAAGGCCTACAATAGTAATGTTTTCAAGTGTTCCTATTTCTTCGATCAACGAAAAGGCATCCTCAGGAAGAACGCCGGCTTTTTGGACTTCTTCACCACTGTTAATCTCAATGAGAACAGGCATTATCTTGTCATTTTTTTTACAGCATTTATCAATCTCTTTCGCCAGCCTCATGGAATCCACCGTCTCGATCATATCGAAGATCTTAACCGCTTTCTTTGCCTTATTCCTCTGAAGGTGACCGATCAAGTGCCATTTTGCTTTATGGCCGATGACATCAAAGGCTCGCTCCGCCTCCTGCACATAATTCTCCCCAATGATATGAAGCCCCGCATCAACAGCCTCCAGGATCTCCTCGGGGGTTCTCGTCTTGGCTGCCCCCACAAGTTGCACGCCTTCCGGCAATTCCTCCAACAGAGCCCTTACGTTATCCGCAATCATAACAAGCCTCCTTAACGCAGATAGATACTCCAATTCATGGGGCATGTAAAGCCGCAAGCACCCGGCCCTTTGACGTTGCCAAGGGACTTAGGCCTATCGTACAACATCTTGAACTCAACGTGACAAGAGATCATTCTACAAATATTGGCGCTGTTTTTTGCGGACAGGATAAATCAGTGTGAAAGGATTCAGGACACAGGCTAAGAGGTCTCTTCAAAGGACAAAAAAACCGGCACCCTTGAACTCCCGGGGTACAATCATGAGCTCAAGGGTGCCGGCAGTGATTGTTGCGTACTCTAGCAGGTACTACAGGAACTCCCACAGGACGATGCATTGCTGAACTTCATGCTGGACGAAATAGAAAAACCGGATCCCATAACGGAATCAACGAAATCTACTGTAATGGGCTGTGCCTGATCAAATAGATCCTTGGTTACAATATATGTTACTCCATTATCTTTCACGATTTCGTCATCATCTTTAGGCTCATCCAGAGCCATACCCAAGGAGGGGCCAGCTCAACCACCCTCTGAAAGGAATATCCTGATAACAGGGGCCTCCTCTCGGTCTTTAAAGAAGTCTTGGATTTTTTCATTTGCCTTTTCAGTAACTGTAAACATGCGTTCCTCCTCATCTATCAAATATCTTAGCGCTGCGCGTTTGCTAACACTATAGGCATTAAAAGTACGCTGTCAACGCTTAAGTACGTTATGGCATTTGCGATTTGCAGTTATTTATTGTAGCACAAACCGGGCCAAAACACCTAGTATATACCTGTATTAAAGTTCATTGACGCCAAAATAAGGCGCTTTTCAACTGTTATTACACCCTTTCTTCCATCAGCCGTTGCTCCAGCCACAGAAGTACCCGATCAAATTCCTTCTTTAGTTCGGCCATGGCCTTTCCACGATGGCTAACCTTGTTCTTTTGTTCTGACGATAGTTCGGCAAATGTCTTTTCTAGGGGTTGATAGAAAAAAACCGGATCATAACCAAAGCCCTCAGTACCCTTGGGTTCTGCTGTTATCTCGCCGTCGCAACCCCCTTCGTAGAGGAGCGCCGGACCTCTGGGAACGGCTATGGCAATAACGCACTTGAAGGCCGCTTTTCTATTTCCCACGCCTTCCATGGCCTTCAAGAGTTTTTGGCAGTTTTCTTCATCTGTCGCGCGATCTGATGCGTATCGCGCCGAATGCACCCCGGGGGCACCATCCAGTGCCTCGACCATGATCCCTGAATCATCCGCCAAGGCAGGAAATCCGAGCACTTTTGCCGTGAAATGAGCCTTTTTGTAGGCATTTTCTTCAAAGGTATTTCCGTCCTCTATTACAGGCGGTATTGGGCCGAAATCGTTTAGGCTCTTTAGATGGATATCAAACCCCTTAAGAAGCGCTTCGAATTCTCTAATCTTGCCTTCGTTTCTCGTCGCGAGTATGAGTGCTTTTTTAAACATTTGAACGAATCCTTTTTGCGCCCTGTTCATAGATCCCACGGTAGTTTAAGGCGTAAAACAACACCCATTTCCCTTGTCTTCAATAAGTTGCCGAGGGGATTTATCCGGTAAAATGCTGACTCAGAGCAGGACTTTTGGGAAGGCTACTTAAGGGTATGCTTTGTTGATAGCGCTTGGCTATCTTTCCTGATGGGTCAGGGGTTGGTTGATGGAACTATAGGTTCACATCGGCCTGCTCTAATAATGCCAGGCCTACCACAAAATTGTCTTGATATTGCCCCCGGTTTATCTCGGTCACATGCCGTATTTCAAAATCCATGGGGACACTGGCAACGTTGGTCTTATATTTCATCCTAAAACGATCTCCGGGCTTTACCATATTAAGGATCTCCGTGTCTTCCTTCAACACCAGCATTCCCATACCGCCGGGAGATGTGTCCAACAAACTGCATCGAACTGTCCTTCCCTCCACCTTGAATTCCAGGTAAGTCCCCGTGTCATAGGGTTCAACGTATGTCCTTGGTTCCCTCCGCCTATCATCACTGCCATATTCCATAGATGGTCTCCCAGCGCCTCTTCTACCACCAATATCCTAAAGGTTCAAGTAAATGGATGGAACGCGCCTCCTCTTTAGAAAAGTCCTTAGGTCCTATAGCCCGCGTTGATCGTGACATATTCATGCGTGAGATCGCAGGTGGTGACACGATCTTCGTACTCCCCCTGCTGAAGGTCAACGGTCACGCCGAAGGTCTTCTCCTTCATTTTTTCCGCAGCTTCCATCTCGCTGGATGCACCTTTTCCGAGACCCTCTGACACGATGAGTATATCGTTCACCCATATGTTCACCGCATCTTCTTTCATATGGATGTTCGATCGCCCCAGGGCAGCCATGATTCTTCCCCAGTTGGGATCTTGACCGTAGAAAGCCGTTTTAACCAGACTGGAGTTGGCTATCGTCCTGGCGGCGGTGATAGCATCATCGGGTGTCGATGCGCCTTTCACATTTATTTTTACCACCTTTGTGGCCCCTTCTCCGTCCTTCACTATCATCGTTCCCAATTCGTCCATAACAGAGGAGAGTCCGTTGCTGAACACCCTGTAATCATCAGCGCTGATAGGACCATTCTCAACCATGCCGCTGGCCAAAACAAATACGGTATCGTTTGTACTCGTGTCCCCGTCGACGCTTATCCTGTTGAAGGTCCTTTCCGCTGAGACAGAAAGAGCTTCCGATAGCTGATCGGCATCAATGGCTACATCTGTCAGGATGAAGCAGAGCATGGTTGCCATCTGTGGCATGATCATACCCGCGCCTTTGGCCATGCCGAGAATACGATAGGGTTTTCCCGCCACAACCCCTTCAAAAAGACTCAATTTGGGAAAGGAGTCGGTTGTCAGGATGGCTTCTGCAACCCGTCCGAGCCCTCCAGGCAGCAAGCCCTTAACGAGCTCCGGAATTGTTGGCAGGATGAGATCCATATTTAACGGCGAACCGATAACCCCCGTGGAAGCAACCAGCACTTCATCGGGGCTGATATTCAACTCCTGAGCAACCTGGGCCGCCGTCTGCTTCGCGTTCCCCAACCCTGTGGCCCCTGTGCATGCATTGGCATTGCCCGCATTCACGATGATGGCCCGCGCCTTCCCGCTCCGGATATTCTCTTGGCTGAGGATGACCGGCGCCGCTTTTACCCTGTTGGTCGTAAAAACGCCGGCGGCAACCGCCTCTCTCTCGCAGAAGATGAGGGCTACATTCCGTTCGCTGTTCTTCTTCAGACCTGCGGCAACCGCAGACCCCTTAAACCCTTGAACAGTGTATTCCATCAGATCCCTTTTCATTTCAATTTTGCTTGCCGCGCTGACTTGTCTCGCCCCTTTTACGCATTCCGTCCACAACACTTCTTGTATTTCTTTCCGCTTCCGCAGGGGCAGGGGGCATTCCTTCCGATCTTTTTCCCTTCTCTTCTGACCGTTTCCGCCTTTCCGCCATCGCCACCGTGGCTGAATTGCATGCCCTTTCTTCGCTTCCTGGGCAATTCATTTTCCGGAGGTCGTGAATGGAGCAATTGGATTCGAGACAACATGGTCAGTGTCTCTTCCCTTACGCGATCCATCAACTCTCCAAACAGGGAAAATCCCTCTTTTTGATACTCCTTGAGTGGGTCAAGTTGCCCATATCCCCTAAGGCCGATGCCTTCCTTCATATGTTCCATATCCTGGAGATGCGTCACCCACTCGTTATCGATAACCTGAAGGAGGATGAACCTTTCCAAGGGCCTCAAATCCTCTTCACCGAATTCCCTCACCCGTTTCTCGTAGGCCGTCTGACACTGCGCCCCGATCATGTCGGCTAAACTTTCGACATTCAGGCTTTCGAATGCTTCTTCTCCGATGTCTTCAGGCCCTATTTTGGCCGCGATCCCGTAAAATCTGACCAGGTTTTCTTTGATGCCGGATATATCCCAATCTTCAGGGTAGGTTTTAGGATCCGTAAACCTTTCGATGATGAGCTCCAGCTTCTCATCCATGATATTCTGAATGACCTCTCCCACACCCTCATCCGTCAGAACATTTCTTCTCAAGGAATAGATGATTTCCCTGTGTTTGTTCATCACATCATCGTATTCCAAAAGGTGTTTTCTGATATCGAAATTATGGGCCTCAACCTTCTTCTGGGCATTCTCAATAGCCCTTGTGATCAGGTTATGTTCAATGGGCTGCCCTTCTTCCATGCCCAGCCGATCCATGATGGAGGCCATCCTCTCGGAACCAAAAATTCTCAAAAGATCGTCCTCAAGGGAGAGATAGAATCTTGAGGTTCCCGGATCGCCCTGCCGACCCGACCTTCCCCTGAGCTGGTTGTCGATCCGTCGGCTTTCGTGCCGCTCGGTGCCGAGCACGTGGAGCCCCGCCAAATCCACGACGCCTTCACCCAATACGATATCCGTCCCGCGCCCTGCCATGTTCGTGGAGATCGTCACGTTTTTTGCTTGCCCGGCCTGGGATATGATTTCCGCCTCCTTCTCGTGATGTTTTGCATTCAAGACAGAATGGGGAACCCTTGCCCGTTTGAGCATCTTGCTCAACATTTCAGACTTTTCAATGGTAATCGTTCCCACGAGAACCGGCTGCCCCTTGTCGTAAAGTTCCTTGATCTCGTCCACAACCGCTTTGTATTTTTCCCTTTCCGTCTTATAAATGACGTCTGAAAAGTCATTACGGATCATTTGCTTGTTTGTCGGAACAACGACAACGTCCAATTTGTATGTGCTGGCGAATTCGGCAGCCTCCGTGTCGGCCGTTCCCGTCATCCCTGCCAATTTTTCATACATCCTAAAGAAATTCTGAAAGGTGACCGTGGCAAGGGTCTGGTTTTCTTCTGCGACCCGCACGCCTTCCTTTGCCTCCACGGCCTGATGCAACCCGTCGCTCCAGCGCCGGCCCGGCATCATGCGCCCTGTGAATTCATCCACGATGACTATTTGCCCATCTTTGATCACATATTGAACATCCTTCTCAAAAAGCCAATAGGCTTTGATGAGTTGATGCGTTGAATGCAGAATTTCGGACGACTTCATGTACCGGTCTTCGATCTCGCGCAAAGCATTTGCTTTTTCTTTTTCGTTGAGGTTCTCATCCTCTCTAACCTGATAGCTTTCCTCATCCAAATCAGGCAGCGAAAAATCGCCAAGACCGCCGCCTGCCATAAGCTTAATGCCATTCTCGGTCAGTTCTACGGAATTGCTCCGCTCATCGATCGTGCAGTAAAGATCTTTGTCGATTTCAGGTAGAAGTTTTTGGGCGCTCAGGGTGTGCTCCAATCGGTCGATCTCCTTTTTCAGGCCCTGATCCTTGGCAAGTATATCCAAAAAAACGGGGTTTTTGGGATCGCCCCGCTTCACCTGAAGGAGCATTTCAATGGTTTTGTCCTCCCGTCCGTCCTCCCCCTGGAGTCTTTCCCTGATATCCTTCAAAATGGTCCTGACAACCCCTCCCTGTCTCTTTTTGAGATTGATGACAAAGGGTTTGACCTCGTCATAGATCTTGTTCTCGCTATGCTCAACCGGGCCGCTAATGATGAGCGGGGTTCGAGACTCATCGATGAGTATGCTGTCCACCTCATCGACGATGGCAAAGAAGAATTCCCGTTGCGCAAATTCAGCAGAATCAAACTTCATATTATCTCTGAGATAATCAAAACCGAATTCATTATTGGTCCCATAGGTTATGTCGCAGGCATAGGATCTTTTCCGCTCCTCGTCATCCATTCCGTGAACGATGACACCCACGGATAGGCCCAGGAAATTGTAAATCCCGCCCATCCATTCAGCATCCCGTTTTGCGAGATAATCGTTCACTGTGACGAGATGCACACCCCTGCCTGTAAGGGCGTTCAGGTAGAGAGGGAGGGTTGCCGCCAGGGTCTTTCCTTCGCCTGTTTTCATTTCGGCGATTCTGCCCTCGTGAAGAACAATACCGCCTATAAGCTGCACGTCAAAATGTCGCATACCCAGGGTCCTGACCGAGGCCTCCCTGACCAAAGCAAAGGTCTCAGGAATCAGATCATCCAAGGATTCTCCCTTGGAAAGTCTTTCTTTGAACTCACCGGTTTTGGCCTGAAGCTCGGCATCGGAAAGAGCCTTAAACTGGGGTTCCAGCCGATTGATCTCCTCTACCAGAGGCGCCATTCGTTTGAGTTCTCTCTCATTCTGGCTGCCAAACACGTTTTTTATAAATTTGCCGATCATGATCTTAAAAATTATTTCTCCCTAATGCCTTTACTAAACGACGACGGTTTCAACAATCCTCCCTTAATTTGAAAAGACACGTTTTTAGGCCTTTTTGCGAAACCTTCGCTCCCAAACAGGAGGATTTGAATCTGAATGAATACTACTAAATCTTCTAATATACTACAAATATGGGGGGAAGAAAACAGAAAGCTAGTTGAGGATATATCGAAGTGGATTGACTGGAACGCCATTCACGTAGACTTCATAGTGGAGGTGCACGCCGGTCGTGCGACCTGATTTTCCCATCAGGGCAATTTTATCGCTACGCCTCACACTTTGTCCTTTTTTCACAAGGATTTTATGGAGATGGGCATATCTCGTCTTTAAATTATTTCCATGGTTGATGGTCAGGATTTTGCCATACCCGCCTTGCCTCCCAACGGAAGACACGATCCCATCGGCCGGCGCTATGACCGGGGTCTTCATATCGTTGCTGATGTCGATGCCCTTGTGGAATTCCCGTCTTTCAGTAAAAGGTGAAATGCGATAGCCGAACCGGGAACTCATCCAGCCTCTCGTAGGCCATATAGAAGGGGTAGAAGCGAGCATGGATCTCTGGTTCTTCAAAAAATCATAGAGATCCACCGTCTCATTTTGCTGTACGGAAATCTCGGTGTCCAGATTGTCCAATCCCCGGTGCATGAGCCGGACCAGCTTTTTGTGGGCCTTTTCGATAGTGTAATCCGGGCTCAGGACGGCCGGATCCGATCCCCCGATGCCAAAGAACTGGGGATTGTCATCATTGATGTCCAGGTCGACCATGGTTCGCAGTTTGTTCTCGAACTTCCTCAATTCAATCATCTTAGTACTGATATGGTCCATCTTGAGGGCAAGGGCGGCGAGCTGTCTTTTCTGGTGTTTGTTTTCTGTTTCTAGGCCGGCAAGGCGAGGAATCTGGGTCTTAATGGCTCGGTAATCTTTTATGCCCCAGGTTAGGAGGAGCGCACCGCCGATAAGGACAAGGAGAAAAAGAAGAAACAGAGATCTTGGTATCTTGAACTGCTTGACCTTTCTGGTTCCGCCGGGGAGGAAAACGATCGTGATCTTTTTGGAAGCCAAGATGTGCCCTTATTTGATAGGAGTAATTGCTCAATTTTAGTTGAAGAAGAGTATCACAGGCTGATTAAACCTGTCAACCCGTGCAACTAAATCTTTTCGAAAAACTCGACAATCCTGCGCGCTTGAGAGTGACCTATGCCAGGCGCTGCCATCAGGTCCTCAACGCTTGCGTTTGCAATATGGTCTATATCTCCAAAGTATTGAAGAAGTTGCATTTTTCTATTCGAACCAATGCCTGGGATTTCATCTAACCGAGACCCCTTCAGGCCTTTACCCCTCAATCTCCGATGGTAGGAGATCGCCCTTCTGTGGGCTTCATCTCTTATACGCATCAATAGATGTAAAAGAGGATGATTGGATTTGAGCGGCAAGGGATTTTTTCGTCCCGGTAGATAGATTTTATCCGCCTTCCCGGCGTCATCCGACTTGGCAATGGAAACTATGTCAATGAATTGACCCTTTGGATGTTTTTCCATCGCCTTTTTGACCACCTGCAGATGTCCCTTACCGCCATCTACTAGGAAAAGGTCCGGCGGATTGTCCTGAGATAGCCGCCTGGAGATGAGCTCAGTCATCATGCCATAATCATCGATGCCTTTAACACTCTTGATCCTGTAATTCCTGTAACCTGCCTTATTTGGCTGGGCATTGGAGAAGGACACAATGGCCCCGACTGCCAAATTTCCGTGTATATTAGATATGTCGAGTCCCTCTATAGAATTCGGTGTTCTTCTGAGTTTTAAAAGAGTTTCGGCAAGTTCCATCAGATTTTCACTTTCCGGCCCGGATCGACTGGCCAGCGTGTTCTTAGCATTTGCAATAGCCATGCCTATGAAACGGCGCTTCTCTCCCCGCATCGGACGATGGATGGTCACCCTTCTGCCAGCCAAATCCGAGAGCCAATCCGCAATGGATGTCAGGTCTTCAACCGGCTCTGAGACAAGAATGTGTCTTGGAATGAAAGATTCACGGGGATAGTACTGTTTTAAAAAGGCTTCTACAACCTCAGCAGGGGATCCCCCCTTATTTTTTATGAGGTAATTCCGATTTCCCGAAAGATATCCCTTTCGTATAAAGAGAATCACGAGCTGAAAGACCCCATCCTGATGTGCCAATCCAATAATATCCATATCCTCGAGCTTGGTTGAGACCACGTGCTGGCGCTCGATGGTTCTTTCAACGGATTGGATTTGATCTCTTATCTGCGCAGCCTTCTCGAAATTGAGTTGTTCTGAGGCCAGCGCCATATTTTCCTTCAATTGGGTGATCAATTCACGATTGCGTCCCTCTAAAAACAACCTGACCTGATTAACAATCTCTCCATAGCTTTCCAGTGACACTTCGTGAACACAGGCCCCAAGGCACCGCTCAAGTTGGTAATTGAGGCAGGGACGTGTTCGTTTTGGGAGACCTTGGCCTTTGCATTTCCTCAAATGGAATAGACGGTCAATGAGCTTGAGAGTACTGCGAACGGAATTGGCTGATGAAAAGGGACCGAAATAGAGGGCCCCGTCTTTTTTGATCCGGCGTACAATGGTTAATCGGGGATAGGGATTTTGTATGTCAAGGCGGAGGCAGGGGTAGGCCTTATCATCCCTGAGAACGATATTATAGCGCGGCATATACCTCTTTACGAGGCTGCTTTCGAGTATGAACGCCTCTTTTTCTGTTGCCGTGAGGAAGTAATCCAACCCCTTGGCACGGTTCATCATCAGCGAAGTTTTGTGAGGGAGTTCCGATTTAGGTCTAAAATAGGAAAGGAGTCTTTTCTTGAGGTTTTTTGCTTTTCCTATGTAAAGGATATTTCCTGTAAGGTCTTTAAAGAGATAGACCCCGGGATTCTCAGGCAATTTGAGACGAAGCGTATCCCTTTTCAGATCATCTTGCTGAAGTGTTATCTGATCCATGCTCCCCTGATGACACCAATCCTTCCATATAGTCCCACACCCTGTGAAATCGTTTGACCATAATACTCATATCCTGGGGAATTCCGTTCCTGTCCTTAACGTAATCCCTTAACACCGCCTCCTCAACGAACTCCAGCTTTTTGACGGCTCTGGCAATTGTCGCATCCCGTCCTTCCACCAGGCGCATCTCGACCATTTCCAATCCTACGGAAATGCCCAGATTAATGAGGTCCAGGAGCATCCAGGTTCCCAAGTGTCTTTCACGGAAAACGGGGTCGACTGAAATTACGATTTCGCCGATGTGACTTTTGGCGCCATAATATTTTCGCATCAGGATCGCATTTGCGATGATCTTTCCTTCCAATACTGCCACAATGGAAAAAACCCTATCGAGGTCCAGGTTCCTCACCCAATTCTCAATCAGTCCGAAGTCCTGCACATTCCGGTCTATGAACCATCTGTCATCTTTTGGCAATCGGTTAAACATCTCGAAGAGGTGTTTTTCATCCCCTTCCCTCAGGGGCCTCAAGGTCACACCGGATCCATCTCTCAGGATGATTTCTTTTGGATAGTCTTCCATCATGGTCTTTTTAGGCACTTCCTTTTGAATTACTCCCTTTGCCGTCCTATCGCACCGATTACATCGGGCCCAGATAAAACACTCCAGATTCCAATGCCTTGGGCTAGGGAGACGCCATGCAATGCAACGAATGGCTTGCACCCGCTCAGGGTAAGTGATAGGTAAGTAAATAGTCAAGGGAATTGAATATATTAACGCAGGTTGATAGGTTCAACGTTCGATGTTCCCGGTTGAAAAGCACTTAATGGCTTCCAGCATTGAGGGCTTACCGAAAGGGAGCAGGTGATAAAGTATCTAAGTTCCTGCCTCAGGGTTGTAGATTACTTCTAAACCTTTGAACCCTGAACCTTTGAATCCTGAACCTCGTTGGGAAATGCTTAATGTCAACTCACAAAACCCTCTTTATTCTGTCCTTTATTTTATTGGGCCTATTCGCCTTCGGATGCGCAGGTAGAAAGATGCCACCAGTTGCTGTTGCAACGCTCCCAGGGGCGCCGGATCTCTTTAAGAGAGGTCAGATATTGGATCTTAAATCGAGTAAGGCCATCTCTTTTCAGGAGCTTGTCGATACGTTATCCACAAAAGAGTTGATCTTCGTGGGTGAAGTTCATGACAACGCCGAACATCACCTCATACAGGTCCAAATACTTCAGGCGCTGCAGGCCTGTTGTGGCCCGGTTGCCGTTGGCATGGAATTTTTTCAAAAGCCAAAGCAAGAAGCTCTCGACCGCTATATTAATGGAGAGACAGATGAAGACACCTTTTTGAGAGAAGTTGACTGGAAGGGCAGTTGGGGGTTCGACTATCATTTCTATCGTCCTCTCCTCAGGTTGGCAAAGGAACATCATAGCCGAATCCTGGCCCTCAATGCACCGAGGGCGGTAGTCAAAAAGGTGGCCCGGGGGGGGCTTGAAAGCCTCGATCCCGATGATCGCAACCTGATTGCCAGAGAGGTCGATTTAACAAATGAGGCCCATCGTGCCTATGTCCGGGAAGTTTTTGGGCAGCATGCCAACGACAATCTTAAGAAGTTTGATTTCTTTTACCAGGCCCAATGCGTATGGGATGATACCATGGCAGAGAGTATTGCCGATTACCTGGAGGTTAACCGAACGAAGATGGTCGTCTTTGTCGGGAATGGACACATTGTGAATCATTTCGGAATTCCCGATCGAACCATAAGAAGGTATGCCGCATCTATGGCGACGATTATGCCCTACACTTTGAAGAAAAAGGTGTCCCTCGATGCTAATATGGCGGATTACGTCTGGCTTACTCGAAAATGACCCTACACCCTCATGATGTAGAATTCCGGTTTTGTCCGGTATGCGGCGGCAAACTTCATTCTCTCAGTCTGAAAGAGATTGAACCGGATAGGCTGGTTTGTTCAGCCTGCGATTTTGTCTTTTATCTGGACCCCAAGGTGGTGGCATGCGCCATTGTGGAATTGGATAGGAAAATCGTTCTTCTCAAACGCGACATCGACCCCCAAAAAGGGAAATGGGTCATTCCGGGTGGTTATGTGGATCGTGGAGAAGAGGTCAAAAGTGCCGCTGTTCGAGAAACTGAGGAGGAATGTGGTCTTAACATCCAAGTCCTGGATCTGCACGGCGTCTATTCTTACAGGGGACACATTCCTGTTGTGGTCGTATATTTGGCCAGTGTCATTTCTGGAGACCTCATGGCCGGTGATGAAAGCCAGGACGCAAAGTTCTTCGGCCTTGATGCAATACCCTGGGAGTCTCTGGCATTCCCCAGTACCAAGGATGCCCTTAGGGACTACTGCAAAACAAAGCCGGTCAGTTGTCCGTAATAGAACCATACCCTTCCCATTTGATAGCGATGGACAACACACAATGGAAATTGACAAGTAACGAAGCTCCGCCTCAAAGCGAAGTGTGGAAAAGTATTCGACTTAGTTGCTTCGGCATATCGTTGCTGGTTGCTTGATGCTCGTTACTGGATAAACAAAAAAGAACCGTTACAGACTATTCATCCAGCATCCAGAAACGAGTATCTAGTATCTGTTCGCAAACTGCACTGCAACAAATAAAAATTTGATATAAATACTAAGATCACGGCTTATATAGACACCTAACTGAAAGGAATGAGTTTGAGATATGATCATCGAACCCAAAAGTATTGATGACCTCAGCCCTGAGGAACGAAAGGCCATCATGGAACGATCCATGGAGGATATCTCGTCCGTCCACGAGCATGTCCGCAAGATTGTGGGAAATGTCAAAATAAAAGAGGATGAGGAGCTCCTGGCCTCAAATAGGGAATATAAAGCATCGGTTCATGAAAGAGATCTTGAGGTGACGCAAGAAGAGATCCGTATTGCCTATGACAGGGTGCAACCGCAGATCATAGAAAGTCTCAAGGCTGCCGCCAAGAACATAAGACGATTCCATCAAGCGCAACTCGAAAAAGAGATGTGGTCTCTTGAAGTATCCGAAGGCATCCTTGCCGGCCGTTTGACCCGACCTATAGAGACGGTGGGGTGCTACGTCCCAGGCGGCAAGGCCCTCTATCCCAGCACCACGCTTATGACGATTATACCCGCCAGAGCCGCCGGTGTAGACACGATCATCGTAACGACGCCCCCCGGTAAGGACATGGTGGTTCCTCCAGTCACTTTAGTGGCGGCCGATATTGCAGGGTGCGACCGGATCTTCAAGGTCGGAGGGCCTTGGGGAATTGCCGCTATGGCCTATGGGACAAAGACCGTACCTAGAGTCGATAAAATCGTCGGCCCCGGAAACAAATATGTGACGGCAGCAAAAATGATCGTATACGGTGAGGTGGATATCGACTCCCCTGCAGGACCCAGCGAGGTCTTGATCCTGGCCGATGATTCGGCGGATCCCGAGTGGGTGGCCATTGATTTCCTCTCTCAGGTTGAACACGATCCGGACTCCGCCGCCGTGTTGCTCGCCACCTCTTCCGACCTTGCCCAAAAAGTATGCGAGCTGATCGATCAAAAGATTGAATCATTGCCCAGGAAGGCGATTTTGGACTCCTCTTTGGCCAAACATTCCTATGCCCTTGTGGCAAAAGATATGGATGCCGCCATCCGTTTCGCCAATGACTATGCTGCCGAACATTTGCAGATCATGTCGCGAGATCCGTTCATTATTCTGAATAGAATCAGGCATGCAGGCTCCATTTTTCTGGGACCTTACGCACCGGTTCCGGTGGGGGATTACGCCTCAGGGACCAACCATGTGCTTCCGACCGGGCAATGTGCCAGAATGTTTTCCGGACTATCAGTCGACGATTTCATCAAAAAATCCACATTTCAATATTTGAGTAAGCAAGGGTTATCAACGATCAAAGATACCGTGGTAAATCTCGCTGAATCGGAAGGCCTTCCCATTCATGCCATGGCCGTAAAGGCCAGGTTTGAATAAACCCGAAAAAGTGAGAATATTCGAATCCATGCCTACTTGATATGCACTGGATTTAATGCTAAACAGACCCCGACTCTAATTCTTATTGATTCTTGTTTCTTAATTGCGACGCTTAGTGTAAGGCGGGGATACTCGAAGCGTTCGACAAATGAGCGTAAAAGATAGAACCTGAGACCTTTGTAAAACGATCAATTTTGTTCAAGTTCAAGGAAGACAAGAATTTAAAACCGGAGGAATACAAGTAGTATTTTGAGGATTTGAAATTCTTGTCTGACGCCGCCTGTCCCGTCGTAGCTCTTGCTGCGACATAGCTTTAGCGACGGCGGGTCAGCGAAGACGGAAAATTGGGCAAAAGGGACGTTTTACAAAGGTCTCGACATTAAGGGAGGTAACTCTATGGCTACCATTCAAGGCTACAACATGCCCGATGAACTTTATTATCATGCAGACCATAGCTGGGCTCGCATAGACGGCGACACCGTAATGATAGGCATGTCGGATTTTTTCCAAAAGGAGGCCGGTGACATTGTCTTCATCGATCTTCCGGAAGAGGAAGATGATGTAGAACAGGGAGAAGTCTGCGGCAAAATCCAATCAAGAAAATGGATTGGAAAACTCGTCGCGCCTGTGTCCGGCGAAATCGTTGAAATCAATGAAGAACTCGAAGAGGATACCAGTCTTATCAATACCGATCCCTACGGCGAAGGTTGGATTCTTAAAATCGAGGCATCGGACCTGGACGAGGAACTGGACAACCTCATGCAGGGAGATGCTCTAGTCAGTTTTATTGAAAAAGAAATAGCAAGGGCTGAAGAGGAAAAGGCTAAAGCGGAAGAAAGCTAGGAGCAAGGTGCCAAGAGCATAAAGCTTCAGAGCATACCCACCGATTCAGTGGCCATTCCTTGCGCCCTGAGCCTTGTGCCCTAGGCCAAGTTATACAAAAGAATTTTGAAGTAAAATCATCAATGACCCAATATTGGCGCCTGTTCAAGAATACCACGAGTTCCCTGTCCACGGCAGAAGGCCTGGCCGTGGATGATACCCTCCCAGAATCCGTTGAGTTCAACCGTTCTCCACCAATCCTGCATTTATACACCTTCATCCCTTCTGTGATTGTCGGCAAGTACCAGGATATTGAATCGGCCCTGAAACTCGATCGATGTAGAGCGCGAGGGATCGAGTTCAATCGCAGGAGTACAGGTGGCGGAACCGTGATCATGGGGCCCGAGATCATGGCCTTGGGTTTCGGAATTAATGTGGATCATCCTGTCCTAAAAGGCGGTTTCGGTGGAATCTTCGAATCCCTAAGCCTCGCTCTGATCCGGGCCCTTGAAAAACTCGGCATCAGGGCATATTTCCAGCCCAAAAACGACCTTGAGGTCAACGGCATGAAAATCGCCGGGCTTTCCGCAGCAGCGGAGGTTGGAAAAAGTCTGCTTTTTCACACGAGTCTCCTGGTGGATTTCGATGTTGAGCTGATGACGGACATCATGAATACGCCACTGATCAAACTTCATGACAAAGGATACAATTGTTTCAGCCAGCGCATGACCACAATACGAGAACAACTTGGCAAAGTTGTTTCCGTTGAAATGGTGATCAATGCCGTTCAGGAGGCCTTTGAGGAAGAATTCGACATCCGTTTTCAGGAAGATGCCCCGGATGGGTGGGAGGAGAAGTCCATCAATCGATTCATTAAAGAAAGATATACTCAAGAGGATTGGATTTTTTCCCATAAGCACCCAAGAGCGAGAATGGGCATCGGGCAACTCAAAAGCCGGGGAGGACTCTTGGAAATCTATCTCTCACTCTCCGGCGGCGCTATTGAAAATCTTGTTATAACAGGTGACTTCTTCTCCACCAGCGAGCGTATTCACAGACTCGAAAACGCCCTGAAATGGACTTCAGCCAGAAAGGAGCGCATTGAGCAAAACCTGGCTTCTGTTTGGCAAGACGGGATGATTCACGGCATCGACATGCCGACACTCACGGAGGCCATCCTGAAAGCGAAGGAGAATCAAGTGAGATTGTAAGCGTACAAGCGTTCAGCGATCAGCTTTCAGCTTTGAAAGAATTAAGAACACTGAAGCCACAGGGATCATAAATAAAGGGTTTAAAAGGTGAAAGTATGGGAAAAGGCTCATCAATGATTAAACGCATGATTGCCGCATTTATCAAGAAGCTGAAGGCTGAGTGCTGATGGCTGAAAGCTCAAAAATCCAAAGCCCTGAATACGCCAAAGTCAGCCATGCCACCGCCATGTCTCTCGGTCTGATGAGCGGTTGGATGTATCGGGGCGCTGTGAACAAATGCGTGAACCTCCTGGTTCATTACCCTGAGGGTTGCTCAGCCAACTGCGCCTATTGCGGCCTTGCCAGAAAACGTCCCGGGAAATATGAAGAGAAGAGTTTCATCCATGTAGATTGGCCGATTTATTCAATGGATGAGATTATCAAGGCAATCAACAAGGCCCCTGCCTATGTGAAGCGCGCCTGCATATCCATGATAACCAACGGTAAATGTTTCAAAGACACGTTGCACATGACCCAAAGACTTAGGGAAGAAACCCCTGTTCCTGTATCTATCCTCATCAGCCCCACCCTTTTGAATAAACAAGACCTTGTTGCCATGAAAGATGCCGGTGCGGACAAAATCGGTATTGCCATAGATCTTGCTACGCCGGAGTTATTTGATCAGTTTAGGGGAAACGGCGTTGGGGGACCCCACAGGTGGCATAAATACATGGAAACGTTCGACGCCGGCCTTGATGTCTTCGGGCCCCATCATGTGGGGGCGCACCTCATGGTGGGAATGGGTGAATCAGAAGAGGATATGATTCGTATCATGGATCAGTTGTGGCAAAAGGGCGTCGTTAATCATCTGTTTTCTTTTTTTGCTGAGAAGGGTTCTCAAATGAAAGACAGGCCACAGCCCCCTTGGCCTACCTACCTCAGAATCCAGCTAGCCAGGTACTTGATTGAAGAAGGTTTGTCCGGATTTGGGAAAATGTCCTTCGATAGCGAGGGCCATATAGCGGATTTCGGCGTCAGTCTGGATCAGTTGCGCCCCATCGTCGATTCTGGAACCGCTTTCATGACCACGGGTTGCCATGGGAACGACGGGCTGGTCGCCTGTAACCGGCCTTTCGGCAATTGCCTGCCGGATGTAAAGCAATGGAATTACCCCTATGCCCCGAATAACGAAGAAACCGCCCTTATCTCTATGAACATCTTCAAGATAGAAGATTAGCAACTTCCCTCACCATCCGTTCACCTCTGCCTTACCAGAAGTTCACTCGAGACACGAAGTACACAGAGAAATGATTTTTTTGAGAAAATATCTTTTGATTGCTTGAATTCAGCGGAAGATAGACCAGATGGAAAACACAAAAATGATTTTCTGTTTTCCATCTAGCTATCTTGCGCTGCTCAATCCAGCCGTGCTGGATCGAGATCCGTATCGCGGATTATTAAGCAATCTTTTACCATTCCTTTGGATGAATCGCTTATATCTGCGTTTATCTGCGTCCAATCATATATTCCCATGGAAATTTTTTTTGGCTCCGATGGCCCCTGCGATGGACCTGAAAGGGCTTGAGAAAAAATTTTGACAAGGGTATAAAAAGCTGCTAAAAGATTCTGTTTTCTTGGTCGGGCCGTTAGCTCAGTTGGTAGAGCAGCGGACTTTTAATCCGTTGGCCGCAGGTTCGACTCCTGCACGGCCCACCATTAGGCCTTGTAATAAGCAACATAAATCCGCCAGCTGGTTTGCTTGTATCGCAACCTGGTTGCTTAGAGCATGCCGATACTGGATATTGGATACTGGATAAAACCCCAAATTAAATCCCCATCTAGTATCAAGTATCTGATCGCTTCATGCAGATAGTAAATTATTCTGTAACGTTCAGATATAAAGACGTGTATTGTAAAAAATACCGGACCCTCTCTGAGGTGAATACCTCGACGGTGACCACCCAAACGTTGTTTTACAA
>CAYWMP010000065.1:0-28875 GCA_964459445.1 uncultured Desulfobacteraceae bacterium | reverse complement strand
ATTTAAATAACGGCCTTTATAACAACCTAGAACCTATAGGATACTGATCTCTTACATGGATAAAAGAAAAGATACCCTGACTCCCCTGAAAGATGTTCTCTCGAACATGTTCAAAGACCCTAAACTCCCCTTTAACCCGGATGACGCCCTCATCTGGAAGGAATGGGAAAAAGTCGTCGGTGCAACCATCGCAAAAAATGCCCGTCCCTTCTGGATCAAGAACGGAAAACTGCGGGTAAAGGTAAAAGACCCTATATGGTTGCAGGAACTGGGATTCGTAGAAGAATCCATCAAAAAGAAACTGAACAAAAAACTCGGCCGAGAGGCCATAGAAAAAATCGAATTCAGGTTAATCTCTGTATAGTATGCGCGCCCTGATCGATTATAGGCGGCAATATCTTCAAACCTGCCTTTCCACCGGCTGAAGCCTCCACAAAAACAAGCTTTGACTCCGATTCCAGGTTCGGATGGGCAACCTGGACCCTCTTCGGCTCTAGGTCGAAGGCCCGCATTCTCACCAAGAGATCGGTCAACCTCACCGCAGAATAGACCATGGCGAGGCGTCCCTTTGCCTTTAAAAGCCTCCTTGCGATGCCAAGAATATCGTCAAGCGAGGCCATGATTTCATGCCTGGCAATGGCCTTTTGGGAATCGGGGTTAATTCTTCCATCATCCACCTGCCGATAGGGTGGGTTGCACACAATGACATCCGCAAAGGAGGCTTTGAGCGGGGGATTTTTCAGATCTCCCAAGATAATCGCCATCTTGTGATCATAGCCATTGAGCACGGCGTTCCGCGATGCCTGGTCTGCAAGTTCAGGTTGAATTTCCAAACCATAGACATAAGAAATAGACCTTTCGTGCAATAGGGCCAGGGGAACGATCCCACAACCCGTCCCCAAATCAACAACGACATCATCCGGCTTCGTTGTTACGAATTCAGAGAGGAGGATCGCATCAATTGAAAAACGGTAACCTCTTTTGTTCTGAATCAGCCTCAGCTTTCCGTGCATGAATTCATCCACCGTTTCATGGGCTGCGACACTCAGGTTATGGGACTTGGATGATTTCATGGGGATCTATTTTGTTGAAGACGGTCCCTGACAGGACCTTGGGGTAAAAATAGGTTGATTTTCTGGGCATGATCAAAGCATTGCTTGCGATCTCTTTGACTTGATCGATCTTTGTATGATTGAGGAGAAAGGCCATTTGGTAAGTTCCTGAATCAACCTTTGAGACGGCCTGCCTCATATCGCTGTCATAGTGGAAATTTTTTTCGTTGTCCAAATCCTCTTTTCGAAATCCCAGTGACCCCTGCAGGATAAGACGTGAAAGCACGAGGACGTCTAGTTCTTTGAGCGAAGCATGGAGATCGTCGCCCATCTCATCCCTGGCGCCGGGCTTTAGAGACAGGAGATAGCTAGACCCGCCGCCCTGATGATGAAATCCCACCACTGAATTCCCTCGCCCTTCCTCCTCGATCAGGCCTTTTAAATGCTCAATGGATCCGGTCCCCTGAGATTCCGATAATGGAACCTCCCTGATCTCAAACCATCTCCCCGCCCTATCCAGAAATTGGCCTATTTCGAAGCCCGCGCATCTTTTGATCAGGCGGTGTGAGGGCAGTATGGTGAGACCTTGATCATCCATATTGGAGAGGTACATCAACGCGAATTCATAGGATCTGTTGGCCGGGCGCCTTCCGTACCTTGCCCGCATCATATTTCTAAAATTTCGGGCGGTCTCATATCGATGGTGCCCATCGGCAATAAAGATCGGTTTGTCATTCATAGCCTCGGCCACATTCTTGAAAATGGCCGTATCCCTGACAGCCCACATCTTATGACTCGTTCCGTCCCTAAAATCGAAGGCTGCCAAAGGCGACGTGTCCACAGCTTCCTTCAGGTGCCCAAGAATCCGGTTTACCGGATCTTCGAAAAGACCAAAGATTTGACTCAACTGTGCGTTACAGGCCCTCATCAACCTCAGTCGATCATCCCGATGCGCCGAAAAGGTCTTTTCGTGCGGGAGAATGACCGGCGAATCCTCATCTTCTACTCGAACCAGTGCAATAAGCCCCCACCTTACCTTGCCGCCGCTGCCGTCACCCGGGTCGTACTTAAGAGAAGTGACATACATTCCCACAAAATCCGAACGTACGAGTACATCCTCCGATTCCCATCGTTTGAAACAATCGGCAGACCGCGTATACCGATTATCCCAATCCGAGTCGCCGATCTTCTTCTTCCCCAGGATGAGACGAATCACATTATTGGGATGGGCCTGATAGTATACTTCCTGTTCCTCTTCTGAAATCACGTCATAGGGCGGTGCGATCAATTCAGAAAGATCGCCGCGGGCGTCAATGTTATAGGTCAGTGCTCTGAATGGAGCGACGATGGCCATTTGGAAAAGTTCTCCCGGAGTAACCACATTTCATTCGAAAATATAGCGCTCTCTGAGTTCCTCAATGTTGGATATGAGAAAGAGATGCGGATAAAACCTTTCTACCTACCAAATCACCCCCGCATGTCAAGCAAATTTGGGACTCCCTTGACTATAAGACTCACCTGCCTATAATGAGAAACCCTGAAGTAAACTGCAGGGTGCCAAGTGTCATTCGGCCGGGCCAGACTATTTGACAGGATAACTGGACAAACATGATATTGATCGGTCAGACCTATGGCGGATGAATCCGCCTCACTTCAGGCTCATGAATCGAGTCAATTAAAAAAAGCAATACAACCTGAAGAAAATCATTTGGGGCATTAAATAGTAACTGAAATAATTTTCGGTTGCGCTTATCGTGTTCACAATAAAATGAGTTTTGACTTTCTTGGAAATGAATATGAGAAAAGCCTACTCTTAGCGCCACGCACGGTGGGCCTGATTTTTGATGTTGGAGAGAGAAAAATTGAAATAAAGTGTAAAGGTCTATGATCTCAACCAAGCGATCAACAGAATGAAAAAACAATGAAGTCTATCCTGTTATCCGGTCTTGTATAGCTGAACGGTTACAGGTTACCCAATGAGCGATAAACAAATCCCTTACGATAAAACGAATCTCCCCGACATCGTTATAGACGGCGGCATATTGATTACCATGAAAGAAGGGCAATCTCCTGTCAGCCCTGCGCGTGTACTTATTCGGGGAGACAAAATCATTGACATCGATACCTCAGGTGGAGAGGCCCCCCTTCCGAAAGAAACGGAAGTCATCGATGCGAAAAACGCCATTATCATGCCCGGCATGATAAACGCCCATTCACACACGCCCATGACCCTTTTCAGGGGCTTGGCCGATGATCTCCCCTTGAAGCAATGGCTTTTTGACAAGATCTTTCCTGCCGAAGCCAAGCATCTCAACCCCCATACCGTTTACTGGGGCGCCCTATTGGGCTGTCTGGAAATGATTGCATCGGGAACGACGACTGTGTTGGAGGGATATTTCTTTCAGGACAGTACGGTTCAGGCCTTTCATCAATCAGGGTTAAGGGCAAGAATCGCCCAAGGCGTGATTGACTTCCCCGCACCCGGGGTGAGCGATCCCAAAGAAAACCTGAAAGTAGGTCGGGATTTTATGGAGAAGTGGCTCGATTATTCCGACCTTATTCAACCCGGTTTGTTTTGTCACAGTCCTTTAACCTGCTCAGACAATACCCTTCAGAAGGCCATGGAAGTCTCTCGAGAGTTTTCCCTGCCGCTACAGATTCATCTTTCAGAGACAGAGGAAGAAGTTGTCGAAATCGAAAAAAAGACAGGAATGAGACCTGTCCCTTATTTGGATGATATTGGCATCCTGAATGACCGACTGATCGCCGCCCATGCCATACACCTAAGCGATGAAGAGATAGATCTTCTGTCTCAAAACCAGGTTCCCCTGGTCCACGTAGAAGAAAGCAATATGAAACTGGCTTCCGGTTTGGCCAAAGTATCCGAAATGATAAAGAGAGGCATAACCGTAGGTCTAGGCACGGATGGTTGCGCGTCGAACAACAATCTGGATATGTTCCAGGAAATGGACTCTGTGGCCAAGACACATAAGGTGGTTAGTCTCGATCCGGTCACAATGGATGCAGAGACTGTTTTAAAAATGACGACAATCTGGGGTGCAAAGGTCATGGGCCTGGAAGAAGAGATAGGCTCGATAGAAGTGGGCAAGAAAGCCGATATTATAGTGATTGACCTTGAAAACCCCCACATGGTTCCCTTGTACAATCCCCAATCTACGCTCGTTTACTCGGCAAATGGCTCGGACGTCAAGGATGTCATCGTTAACGGAAAAATCCTGATGAAAGACAGGGCAGTCATGACCCTTGACAGCGAAGAAATCATGGCACGAGTAAATGAGATCGCTGAGGAAATAGGTTCGGAAACAAATTCCTAACAAAATACCGGTGCTTTTTTTCCAAACAAAAGGAATTGCCATATCTTTTCTTAATTGATATTTACTTGAAAATCCCATGATCGAAATCCACTGAGGGCTTAGCAGGCAGACTTTGCGCTTATTAAATTAGAGCCTATGTTTAAAAACAAAAAGATCGTTTACGTCCTTGCCTTAATTCCACTGATCGCGATTCTCTTCCTTTTTGTATGGTTTTTTAGTTTTTCTTTCGAGGGCGAAAAACCTAAGGTAACCCTCCACCCCCTTCCCGAATATCTCTCTAAAGATCAGGCATTTGCCCTAAAATTAGCGGATACCAAGAGAGGGCTAAAACACCTCAAAATCTCTGTAAATCAGGAAGGAAGGGATATTACCGTTTTCGAAAAGAAGTTTCCCTTCAAAGGCTTCCTGAACCGCCAAGGGATACAGCAATACGAAAAAGAACTGTCCATAGATCCGACAGCCCTTAACTTGGCCCAGGGGCGAATCGATCTAAATGTCCGTGTCTGGGATTATTCCAGGAGGAGCGGCGGGGATGGAAATCTCACTTTAATTCAGCATAAAATGATAGTGGATACCATTGCCCCGGCCCTAAGGGCGGTTAGCCGTATGCATAATATCAACAAAGGGGGTTCGGGGTTGGTCGTATACCAAACATCTTCGGATACGGTGGAAAGCGGCGTCTTTGTTGATGAGATATATTTTCAGGGATTTCCGGCCCAGGAGAGTTCGCAAAAGGGCTTGCATGTTTGTTATTTTGCCGTGCCCCATGATTCCAGGTCCGCCCCCACGATCTATCTCTGGGCTAAGGACAAGGCAGAGAATCTTTCCACGAAATCATTTTACACCCACATCCGCAAAAAACGCTTTCGCAGCCAAAGGATGAATATCTCCGACCGTTTTTTGGATAAGGTAATCCCCTATTTTGCTTCCTATCCTTTCAACCCTGAAGATAGTGCAATCAATAAGTACGTTAAGATAAACAATGATTTGAGAAAAGAGAACCATCAGATTTTGGTTCAGTTAAAAGAAAAATCGGATCCCCTGAAGCGCTGGGAAGGACCCTGGCTGAGGCTCAAAAAGGCCGCAACCATGGCAAGGTTCGGCGATCGACGATCCTACTATTACAAGGGCAGCATAATTGATGAGCAATTCCATTTGGGCATTGATCTGGCTTCGCTCAGGAATTCCCCTGTCCAGGCTGCAAACCATGGACGGGTTCTATATGCAGAAGAACTGGGCATCTACGGTCTGGCCGTGGTTATAGACCATGGCCAGGGACTCTTATCCCTTTATGGGCATTTGAGCCAAATCGAGGTCACATCGGGTCAAGAACTGGCAAAGGGCGAGACAATCGGCTTGACGGGCCAAACCGGACTTGCCGGCGGAGACCATCTCCATTTCGGTGTCATGGTCAATGGTGTACTCGTGAATCCCATTGAATGGTGGGATAGCCATTGGTTAAGGGACAATGTCAATAAGAAGTTGGCCCTTATAAAATAACCCCAATCCATGATTCCCTCTTCCAACCCATCATTTCAAATAAAAAAACTATCCTACTGAAATCAACTTATGAAACCGAATCCTTCAAGGGAAAAATCCGTCCTGCAAAACTTTGATGAAGCAAAAAAATTTGCTATGCACTGTTTTGAAGAAGCACGGGGGAGCCATGACTGGAGTCACACAGAGAGAGTCTACAATCTCTCCATGCACATCGGGAAGGTAGAAAAGGCAGACCTGGGGGTTCTCAAAGTAGCATCGCTCCTTCATGATGTCGGTCGTTCATTTCAGGATGCATCAAAAGGAGAGATTTGCCATGCAGAAAAGGGAGGTGAAATTGCGCAAAGCCTTCTGGAGAACTACCCCTTTTCCGATGAGCAGAAGACCAATGTGATCCACTGTATTCAAACTCACCGGTACCGGGGAAGGCACAAGCCAAAGACCTTGGAGGCCAAGGTGCTCTATGATTCCGACAAGTTGGATGCCATTGGCGCCATCGGCATTGGAAGGGCCTTCCTTTTCGCGGGAGAGGTGGGTGCGACCCTTCACAATCCTGCCGCCAATCATGATGAAACAAAGCCTTACACTCGAGAAGACACCGCCTATCGTGAATTCAGGGTGAAGCTTTCAAAGATAAAAGATCACATGCTCACATCCGAAGGACGCCGCATGGCTGAAGCACGACATGGGTTTATGGAAGAATTTTTCGAAAGGCTGAATCAGGAATATAAGGGAATTATATGAACCGGCAATAACCGCCTATTTCACTATCCCCCAAAGTCGGGATTGATAAATTCCAACCGATCCCCTTCAGACACGCTGGTCGTCTCATACTCCTTTGGATAAATAAATCGTCCGTTATGCTCAACGATCATATGAACATCATATTCCTTGAATTGTTCTATCAGGCCCAAAATTGTAACCTCGGCCGACACCTTTTCCTTAAAGCCGTTAATGGTGATCTCTATTTCTTCTTTCATGGTTCTCCGTACCCTACCCCACATCGAATCCCCTAAAGGGACGCCATTTCCACAAATACTTGGCCTATTAGGATATCAAAACCCAAACCCTGGCGCAATCTTACTAATCATTTGATATTTGCCACAAGGAGAATTTTGTGTATGCTTTAATAATAGATCCTGTCCGTCATCTGTTGTCATTGGTTAAAGTGTAGGAGTATCAATTCTGAGGAGGAAATCATGAAAGTGAAAATCGACTACGATCTGTGCATGGGAGATAGAAACTGCAACAAAGTGTGTCCTGAGGTCTTTGAGTACGATGAAGATCAAATGATATCTCGTGTTCTTGTGGACGAGATTCCCGAAAATCTTGAAGAGGTGGTCAAAAAAGCCGCAAGGGAGTGTGCGCCGGGAGCCATTGTCATTGAGGAATAATTGAAGAAGGCGATATTGAAAGGCGAAACTTTCTGTCAATGCCTACTGACGTTAGAGATAAACCCCAACTTGGGCATGATGATGTTTTGCGTTTGAACTTCATCAATCCCAATGTGCGATACCATTTCAGGAGACACTATCGAGTAGGCCTTCGCTCCCACATCATGGAAGTCCTAAAACCTGAGGATTTTGATTATGAAACAAACGGTGTCCTCAAAAAGGGTCTGAAATGGTTTCCTAAAGCCACGCCCATCAGGATGTTGAGGATCTTCAGGACTCGATTCAACAGTTTGAAAGACGCAGAAGATGAATTGAAGCGGGTGAAGATCCTTGTAAGTTATCTGGCGCCCGACCATATCGCCCACTCCGATGAATTTCTCGTGGATTACGCAATGGATGACCATAGGGAGTTTATTCTTTGCGGTCTGCAGAAATACGTAGAAGGTGAAATACTGGATCCATGGGCCGAATTGGATAGGGACCATCTTCTTATGCTCTATAGGCGTATGGGAACCAACGCTGAAGAGAATGACCTTCAATCAACCCCGTGGATTGAAAGGATCGAAAAGGCAGTTGAGAGCTTTGCTTTAAAGCTCAGGCAGTTGGTTTTGGAAGCCAAACACATCCCGGACCTTGCCGGTGTGGGCAATCTTCTTTTGACACGCACCGGAAATGTAAAACTCGTGGACATCAACAATATTTCAGAGGTTTTATTCGATCCGGTGATCCATGTAGATGATCGGGGTTACCCGGTCTGTGACAAATCCATACAGGCCCTCTCCATACTTGAGCGGAAGATACTTCAAAACCCGCCTTCTAAGGAAGATCCCCTTTACCAAACCTACCTTCATCCAAATAGAATGAGAGATGTAAAGGTTTTGGTCGATGAATTTCATCGAAAATCAAAATCCATCTCCCAGGCTTACGGACCGTCCGGGTAGTTACATTTTTGCAGTCGATAGCTCATGCAAAATTCAGGTATTATGCGAGGAGCTAGGATATCTCTTGCAGGTCTTCTGCTAGAAAGGAATTGGGAAATATTCGCCTTGCTTCTGCAAGCAGGTCTTTTCGTTTTTTAGCATAACGAGGCGAAATATGCTGAAGATAGAGTCGCTCAACACAAGCAGCCTTAGCTAGCTGGGCCGCTTGCTTTACCGTCATATGTCCATAGCGTGAAGCACGTTCACTCAGGCTTGTAGAAAAGCTTGTGTTAACAATGAGCCAGTTTGCATTGCTCGCTGCCCTTATAAGGTTAGGTAAATTTCTGGTATCTCCTGAGAAGACTACTTTGTGGTCTCCCTTGTGTGCTTCAGTAAAAACATAGCCTAAACTCATCTTTTCACGATGTGATGTTTCAAATGCCGTCACAGCTGCAAGATTAAGCTTGACTTCGCTTTTGTCTTCCAAGGGATGCGTACTAACGGAAATGTCCATTGATGTTCCCGGATGTGAGCGAACCATTCTGATTAGAGTCTCGGCTCTCTCTAAAGCAGGTTTAGGTCCATAGATGGCTATTCCGCCGGATTTAGGGCCTTTAAGCTTGAGCATACCGAGCAAGCCGGTCAATCCCATCATATGGTCATAATGGTCGTGAGTCAGGAAGATATAATGTACTCGAAGACTCAGATCTGCTCGGAGTAAATTGTATTTTGATCCTTCACCACAATCAATCAGAATATTACATCTTTTACCGTAACTGAGCCAAGTGGAGGAATCATTTCGAAGATCATCCCTCGTTGGTACTGCGGCCCCTGTGCCGAGGAATACGAGCTTTGGCATTTTTCTGAGCATCTCCGTTGGTTTGTCAAAAACGTCATTAAAGATCACCCTCAATTCGCTCTAAAAGAAGATGAGCCGCGTACAACATTACCATCTTCTTGTCCTTGCTGTAGACTCGGTTTTCAAATCGAAGCAGATTGAGCGTATGATAGAGTAGCGAAATAAAGTACTCTTTCAGGTATCCTGTCGGCGCTAAAGCTATTTCCGCCTGCTTTCTTATGGCTTCTATTGCTCGAAGGGCCTTTTGTACTTTTTCTGTAGTACCTTCACCTAATAGCGACGCCGAGAGATTAGGAACCATGAGTGCTTCCTTTTCTATCATGGCCAGTTCATGGGGTGTAATCTCCTGCAGAACATCATACTTCACTGATACCTCCAACTCCGCATGGTCCCTCACCACATGCCCAAAAGCGGTCCTCTCAAAGTCAATAAGCCAAAGGTTTTCGGATTGATCTATGAGTATGTTCCCGCCATTGAGGTCTCCGTGGACGGTGCATATGTATGTCCTCACATCATACTTCTTCGGTAACGCTTGAAACCTCAAAACGGGATTGGAAAACTCCTTCGCCAAGAAGGGAGCGCTAATTGTTGGCTGATCACCGATACCTTTAAAGTTCCTATTAGTGGCTGATTTTATTTTTTGCGTTTCAAACAGTAGGTCTTCGTATTCATCGAAAAGGTTAACCGGCTGTTTGTTGCCTTTGTTTTCATGCCAAATTTTGAATAAATCCGTGAATATACGCCCCACTACCTTCTCAATTTCGTCCGGAGAATGTTTATGATAGTACTCTGCAAAAGAAAATGTATGCGAAGCCTCAAAATTCCCTACAAAAGAGCATGCCATGCCCCCCCTTCTTCCAGCAAAGGCCGTTCCGACTATTTCCGGATAGCGGGATTCCGGAATCTTGTGCTTGACATATCGATTGAAGCGAGTGAACTCTTGGATAATTGCATCCCGCCATGCAAACTTGACCATGAGGGGAACGATCCATATTCCTGGCGACTCATAGCTATCTACCTTGTAGAGCCGTACACCTCGCGGACGTCGGCCAAATTCATCGATTCGTACCTCTATCGATTTCAAAAACAGTTTTTGCAAGATCTCGATTTCATCCTCATGAAGCTCTATCTGGCCTTTTGGCTCTTCGATCCTGAGGGATTGATTCCTTTTGATGTTTGATGAAATCTTCTCTGCGAGGCTATCGAGTTCTTTGGATTCCTTCGTGAGATAGTCGACGATTCCATATGTTCCCTTCATTCTGGCGGTCTTGTAGTCCGGATAACTTGTAACAATGATGATCGGGATCTCCGGATAGAATGAGTTGATTTCCTGACATAATTCAATACCCGCATTTTTACTTACATTGCCCCGGAAATCTTCCATGACCAAATCCACAAGCCCAAGAGCGTACGATACCTCATTAACCCGTCCCATGGCTAATTTGCAGCTATCTGCAGTATCTACACGATAGCCAAAGCCTTCCAGTCTCCGTTTCAGGGCTCTCTGAAAACCGTGGTCGTCGTCAACTATAAGAATTCGTGCTGATTTATCATATTCTGTCATTTGTCATGACCTTAGTGGCCTTAGGAAGCTTCTCCCAACAATTCTTTTCCCAGGTATTCCATAAAAGTATCAAAACGACCATATAATCCTTTTACAACATGATTGGCGCTTTTTCTGCATTTCATTACATCGGTCAGGGGAGAAGTAGGGCGAGAAGGATTTATTGACCAGATCTTCCCTCCTTCGAGGAGAAGGCAGCGAATAATATCTAGATCGCGAAAGCCGTGTCCAACAACCAAAACATCGTTTCCGAAAATCTCAGCCAAGATCTTTTCAATAGATCGATCGAACTCAAAAATTTTGTTTCTGGAAAGTAAATATTTTCGACTCTGGATATCACCGTGAAGCTTTAGAAATATGGGCCTATTCGAATTTTTAATAGTATCCAGGATATATTGTTCATTATCCTTTCCGCAGACAAGGGAAGTGAGTTGACTCTGTCCATTTAATGTTTGAGCTGCTTCAACAACGCTATCAATGTTAGTGGTTAGTACAAGGCGGAAATAGCCCTCCCGGATGAAGCGGGCCAGTAATTTGTGGCCTTTGGAAATCTCCTTGTATTCAAGGTGTTTTGATAAGAAACCTTCGTGGTCATCAATGCTCACAGTTTCAAGCCATTCTTCGAAAATGTCCATCTTCTCATCAAAACTGGAGTTGCAAATCCGTTCTACACCCCAATCCAGATAATCATCAACAAAATCGTCAACAATTCTTGTGAGAGAACTGCAACCCGATGTGATGGAAGCCCCCGCTCCCAAGAAAAGTACGAAGGGATTATTTCCAAGTTTTTTGCGTTGACGAATCATCTTAGCCAAAGAAACAAGTTCGCCCGGAGGAGGAGCGGGCACTGGTCCAAATTTCTTCTCCAGAACCTTCAATATATCTTTAAGAGTGCCTCTCGCCTTCTTTTCTACATAACCATCAACGCCATACATGAGCATGGGTTTGATGTCAGGACTTTCCGGTATGCCGGTCACAACGACCACGGATGGCGAAGCATTGGAAGACTCCAGCCGGATTTTTTGAAGGACGTCATAGCCACTTCCTCCTCCGGGTAGCACAACGTCGAGCAAAACAGCGTCGAACCGCTTTTGGCTTAACAATTCAAGCGCTTTTTTTTCATTATCGGCCTGAACAACATTATATCCCTTCCTTTGTAGCCCCATGCCAAGAGCGGTGCGAAAAGATGAATTATCATCCACAATCAGAACGTCCGGCCTTATGTCCAAATAGATCTCCTCAACTCCTTGATATATTTAGAATGAACTTTGTGCCCACTCCTAACTCGCTGGTAAATGTTAGATCGCCACCAAGTCGGTTTGCCAGCTTCTTGCTCGAAGGCAAGCCCAGTCCAAGACCGTTCGGCTTTTTACTCTGTTTCGGAACAAAGATCGCAGCCAACTCGTCCCTGGGGATACCCCTCCCGTTGTCTTGAACGACAATTTGTATCTCTTCCCGTTTTTCCCAATCTGTGCCATAGGAGATCACGATCTGGGGATTTTGTGATTCAGCCAATTCTTCTTTGGCGTTGTTGACCAAATTCATGATAATCTCCGAGAGGATCTCTGGATCTGACCGAACGGTTATTTCCTCCTCTGGAGGGATAAGTCGGAATGCGCCGTTTTCCTTTAGACCAAGTAACTCGCATTGTTGATCAATGAATTCATTTAAGCAAAAGGTCTTCATCTCTATATCCCTGTACTGGGATTTCACTATTCGGCGCCAGTATTTCTCCATGCTTTCATTACTGGTCTGAAGCGCCATTATGATTTCCTTCATCGCCTTTTTTCCATCCGGACTCAGTCGCTCATTTTCTATTTCCTCATCAAGACTATCCAAATAAACACCCACCGTTGAGAGGTGGTTTTTGATCTGATGAGCCGCCGATTCAGCCATTCCTTCAACAGCCATTAATGCTGCCGACTGGCATTGGTTTTCACTCGGTCTCCCCATGAGCACAGCGACGGCTGCTCGATCGGCAAGCTTTTCCAGGTGTTCTTCATCCTCCTCATTAAACCATGCTACTTCCTTATTATTAACATCGATGTTGCCCAGATATTTCCCCTCATGCACCATTGGAACTGTGAGTTCAGACCTGACACCACGAAAGGTGGCCTCATAGTAATCGACCTCCCTGACATCATCAACGCGGTATGTCTTGAGTTCCCTGGCAACTCGGCCCGTAATGCCGTCCTTGCCTATTTTGAATTTTTTTAAAAAATCTGGGAGAACATCACCCTTCCAAACTTTGATTTCCACGAGGTCCGTGCCTGGATCCTGGACTTGGATGTGCCCGCAATCAGCCTCGGCAATATTTAGTGCCGCTGACAAAACTATCCTGAGCACGTTATTTTGTTCGCTCATAGGTTCGAGGAGACACCTGTCAATGTCATTCATGGCCTCGCTAAATTTACGCTCCTTTTTTTCCTTCTCGTGATCCAGTTCCTGACGAATCTTTATCGCTGCAAGTGCAGCCAGATGTTCTGAATAGCCAACTCTTTGTGGTGTGAAATGATCCGGGTTTGGGCTCTCAAGATTGAGTACTCCAAGTAATTGCTCGCCATGCTTGAGGGGAATAGCCAGCTCGGACTTGGCGTCTTTGAAATGACGTATATACCTTTGGTCCTTCGAAACATCTGGAACATTGATGATCCTACCCGACGCAGCGCAAGCACCTGTCACCCCATCTGTTCCTATTAGGAATCTCTTTTTTTTCTTATTTATAATTTTATTTTCTTCTCCGGAACTCAGGGGTCCCCAGTCGCTGATGATCAAATACTTTCCAGTACGATCAACGAGTTGCACGAAAACATAAGGTGTGTTTACTATTTGCTGTGCTGATTTGCAGATTTCCTTTAGAACATTAAGAAGTAATTCTTGGTCCGCAATCTGTAACATTAGTTCTTGAGTTTTTTCTAATATTTCAACTCGTTTCAGGGCGTCCCCGATGGTGATTTCTTCTGCTGGATTATTTTTCTCTCCCATTTTCCACTCCTCTCGCGTAGATGGTTTTGCCACCTCTCTTTTCTTTATAGCAAATCACTCAAATCCTGTTGAATTCCTGAGTCGAAACTCTAATGCTCTATCATGCTATTGGCCAATCAGTTTAAGGATGCTTCAGCAATTCCCGGAACTTTGGCTTATGATTTACAGCGTTTACCTTTTTCATTTGCTCAAGGAGGAAACCCGTTAGTCATCTGAGACGCTAGATCGCGAAGCGGTATTTCAGTAATAATTTAGTGGAAAATCTCTATCGAAGATGAGTGCAAAAACTCTAATATCGCTTCAAGACCCATTCATTATTTGGCCTTTAGGCACTTTGTGCAATAATCCCGTTTGCTGGTTTGTCCTAGCTTTACCCTAACGTTAGAGTTTATTAGAAGTTGCTTGTTCTCACAGAAATGGAAAAAGTCTTTGGTGTTTTAATATTGAGGTGCTTATTCAGAATTTTCTAATTGAAAACAGTAAAAAACCTTCCCTTTTTAGGGCAAACATTAATATACGATTTACACTGCTAAAAATAAATACTTAACTGATTTTGCCTACCTCCATTCATAAATCCTTTGTCATATCAAATCATATCTTTCCTTAAATATTCATCAAGCTCCGTCTGGGGAATTCCCAAACAATATAGAATATTTAGTATCCTGTCTCCACTAAAAACTCCGTCGGTCTTAATGGTGATATCATCCGGTTTGAATGCGATTGATAGCCCCACATTTTCAATAAAATGGGAACCTATAGACCCGTCACCTACCGCGATGACCTGATCCGAGCTAATATTCTCTAATTCCATGATAAAATCCAGGATCTCATTCTTTGTTTCGCTGGTAATGATGGGATCCTCCAACTCGCCGGTTGTGATACCCTCCCCATCGACCTTGAGCGTGTTTGAAAAAGCGTAATCCACCCCGGCCTGCTCGAATATCTTTTTAATAAAAAAGTTGAAACCCGATGACAACAGCGCGATCTTAAATCCCATTGACTTCAGGATCCTGATGAGTTCAGAGGCGCCCGGGTTTAGGCGGACGATCTCTCCGAACCTCTCGAAGTCACTAATCGGAAAGCCTTTGAGCATTCGAGCATTCTCAATAAGGCTTTGCATCTTATCCTGGTTGTTGTACTGAAAGGCTATCCGTTTGTCCCCACTTTTCCACTCCCCTTCAAGTCTTTTCAGAAATTCCCTTAAGGAGAAATCCTGAATCAAACTTGATTCCACATCAAATACGACGAGCTTTTTCATTCTCTTGTAAGTGTTTTCGCTTTGAATAACGACGCTTTGATTGATTTTGTTGCACAGGTCCTTGAGTTCGGCTCTGAGTTTTTCGATGGCTTCTGCAGAGGTCTGGGAATCCTGTTTCGCCATTCTGCTCGTGTCTATGACCATTTCCATGGAAAAGAACTCTCCCCTGGCGACCATCCTACAGGATTCGATATTGATATTGTATTGATGGAACAAACCTGAGATCTTGGCAATGATTCCGGGCTGATCCTGGCCGAGGATCGTGACGATGTGTGTCTTCTTCTCCGGAAGGTAACCGGTTTCTCTCCGGCCAAAGGCCCCCAGGATAACCTTTAGACCTGTTTCCCTCTCTATGGCATCGAGGTCTGAGACAATCTCTTCGATCTCCCGCTCCGACGATGAGAAGTCGATGATGAGGAATATTGAAAACAACCCTCTGCGGCAGTTCTCTTCCACATCGAGGATATTCCCATTCATTTTAAAGATCCGCGTGGTAATCTTTGAAACCAGGCCCGGTGAATCCTGCCCTATCGCCGATAGGCTTATGATCTTGCTTTTAGTATCCATATCGAATCACTCTTCCTTCCATTGGGTACGCCGATTAATCCTTTTTATCAAAGAATACAAATAATTCTTCCTCATAGTATCTTCCATCTATGACTTGTCCAGGTCCGAAACGTCTAATACTTTTCTTCCTCAGGAATCGTGAAAATCTTTCGTTTATTTCATCCAAAGGTATATTTTCCTTAAACCAATAAGTTGGAACGTTTATTTTAATTGGTCGAGCTGGTATTAAATGACGGGTTGATTTAGGGGCAAAAACTTTTTGCTTTTTGACAGCATCTATGACCATCTCTTTTGTGATATGAGGTGTCCAGATAACCATCTCATTAGGTGAAATTGAATCACAGAATTCTTTTTCATTGACGGAATCGCAGGGAATGTACTTTACCTCAACTCCTTGTTTGATCAAAAGCCCTTGAATTTCTTCCAGCAAATCGTAGGCAGCCACCGCATCATAAACCATGTAATCCGGAAATCCGAAGGCTGCGAAATAATTATCATTTTGAATTCCGCAAGAAAATTGGTTACATTCCAGTGCTTTCTTTAAGGCCTCACTATTGTTGACCTCCTGAAAACGCCCACCCAGCTCCTCAACGATAGATTTCAACATATTCAGGCTTCCGACATTCCCAAGGAACCTAAACCAGTATCTTAGTTTGGCCGTTTCGTTTAAATAGTCGAGCTTGCATACGGGAATGTAATTGAAGCCTAGCTTATCAAATGCATATGCCCGGTGGGTACCATCCAGGACAATATTGTTTTGATCAACGATTATGGGGTTCCGAAGGATGGAAAAGTTCTTGAATTCCAGAACAAGTTTATTCGCAACGTCCGTAAGAATTTTCTCGTGAAGAGATAAGGATCCTATCGCGACAATTTCCAATAATAGTTCTAAGTTTTCGGTTTTAATGCGATACATACTATTTTGGTATGCCCTTTAAATGCAAAGGAATAGACTGAGAACATAAAAAGTATGTTAGTGCGTCAAATGAGAAAGATCTGATTTATGTATTTGGTCAGAGTTTCAAAAGAACTCCTTTGTTAGAGAGAAATCAAAACTCCTATGGAAAATTGCCCAAATAGAGCAATTTGTCAAGATATTTTGAAGATATGATGAAACAAATAAGAAAATATTGACAATTTAATCAATATTTTGTAGATATACCCTCTGACATTCACTCTTTCCATGTCTTCATGAATGGATTTAATGACTCATAGGATCGAAAGGTCTAAACTTAGTGAAGAGCGGCATTCGCCATGAAAATGGATAAAATCAATACTGCCATCTTAAGGCACCTCAGAGATGGACGAAAATCATTTAAAAGAATCGCTGAAGAATTATCCGTTTCCGAAAATACAATCAGGGGGAGGGTCAAAAAACTGACCCATGAAGGCATCCTTGAAATTTCCGGACTTGTTGACCCAGAAGGGGTTGCCGGCCATCGGGTTGTAATGATTGGTGTCAAACTTCAAACCATGAATTTGGTCAAAAAGGGCGAAGAGTTTAGCAAAGTCAAGGGCGTCGTTTCAGTCAGTGTCGTGACGGGACGCTACGATCTGATGTTGGTGGTTTTGTTGAAAGACGGCTTTGGGCTTCTTGAGTTTTATACGGAGGAAGTGGCTCAAATAAAGGATGTTCAGTCTGTGGAGACGTTCGTGGTTTATAAGGCGTATAATCTTAAAGTCCCCTACATCCTATAGCAGGATGATGAAAAACGCCCATCTGTGGCGTTGCGCTCATCTCTCGTCACTGCGACGTACTCATTTGGTACGACTCATTCCTCGGGATTTCGCGCGCCTTACATCTGCACATTTTTCATCATCCTGCTGTAAAACTGATTTTGAGACCTGCGATTTGGGTAATTATTTTCAAGGAGCGAAACTGCAAAGTATGCTAACTAAATACGAGACCTTTGCAAAATGTTCAATTTTGGTCAATGTCAAGGTCGACGAGGATTTTAGCCGCTGGAATACACGAAGTATTTTGAGGATCAACCCGCCTTAGGCTGGTTAAAATCCGAGTCTGAAGCAGCTTGTCCCGTCGTAGCTTTAGCGAAGTCGGAAGATTGGGCAAAAAGGGGTGTTTTGCAGAGGTCTTGATACACCGTGAAGTGCAAGGAGGGACATACATGAAAGAGATCAGCGAATTGAATATACCGGATGGCGTCCATTACACCGATGATCATGAATGGACTAAGGAACAAAACGGCAATATAAGGATCGGAATTAGCGATTACGCTCAGGATCAACTTGGGGATATTGTATTCGTCGAACTGCCCCAGGAGGGCGACAGTTTTGAAAAGAAACAGGAGTTCGGAACCGTCGAATCCGTAAAGGCCGTCTCCGAGCTTTACATGCCGATAGGAGGCGAAATCGTCTCGGTCAACAAGGCCCTGGAAGATTCGCCGGAGATCGTCAATCAAGACCCTTACAAGGGCGGGTGGATGGTTGAGATAAAGCCGTCCAGCCCGGACGAGATAAAGGAACTCATGACAAAAGAGAGTTATCTGGAAATGCTTAAAGGGATGGAATAAATGCGTTACCTGCCTCACACCGATGATGAAATTGCAGCCATGCTCAAGGTTGTGGGGGTTGAAAGCCTTGATGGGCTTTTCTCTAACATTCCCGACAAATGCCGCCGAAGGAATGCCATGAGCCTCCCGGATCCCATGACCGAATGGGAACTTAATGCCTATATGGCTGCCCTTTCGCGGAACACAGCCGCGAGTCCGGATTACACCCTGTACATTGGTGCGGGTAGCTATGAGCACCACATCCCAGCCACCGTCCCCTATCTGCTGTCACGCTCCGAATTCGTGACATCCTATACCCCCTACCAACCGGAAATGAGCCAAGGAACCCTTCAGGCTATCTATGAGTATCAGACACTTATAACCCGATTGCTGGGATTGGAAGTGGCCAATGCCTCGCTCTATGATGGCGCTTCGGCCCTGGCCGAAGCAATACTGATGGCCGCCCGCATCACCCGAAGAAGAAAGGCGGCAATTTCGAGTCTTGTCCATCCCCATTACCGCCAGGTCGTAGAGACCTATCTTGAACCTTCCGGCATCGAAATCATCGAGCTCCCGCGCCTGGACAACGGAATAACGGATCTCTCCCCTTTAGAGGGAATGGATGATCTTGCTGCCGTTGCAGTGCAGTCCCCAAATTTTTTTGGCTGCATTGAGAGGCTTCAGGTCTTAGAAGAAAAAGCCCACGGCAAGGGGGCTCTCCTGGTTACGGCCTTTACGGAGCCCCTGTCTTTTGGTTTGTTAAAGAGCCCGGGCAGTTTAGGGGCCGACATCGCCTGCGGAGAAGGGCAGAGCCTTGGTATTCCCAGATCCTTTGGTGGTCCTGCCCTGGGTGTATTTGCATGCAAAATGAAATATGTCCGGAATCTGCCGGGCCGACTTGTGGGCGAAACCACGGATAGGGATGGGAAAAGGGGCTTTGTGCTGACTCTGGCTACAAGGGAGCAGCATATCCGTCGGGAGAAGGCGACCTCGAACATTTGCACCAACAATAGCCTTTGCGCCCTTACGGCCTCAGTTTATATGGCCTCTTTGGGTGGTACCGGGTTCCGCGAGCTCGCAAGGCTGAATTATGACAAGGCCGAGTATTTGAAACAGGAACTCAGATCGGCCGGTCTAAAAATACCCTTTGAGAGCCCGACCTTCAATGAGTTCGTAGTCGAGTTCCCTGACGGTTTTGGGGCGACTCACGGGCGTCTGCTCGAAAAAAAGGTTTTGGCCGGACTTCCCCTGTCCTCCTACTACCCTGATCTCAAAAACCACTTTCTCATCTGTGTAACGGAAACCAAATCCAAGGAAGACATGGATAACTTCGTAAAAGAGGTTACATCATGAGCGATAAACTAGGGGCCACCGGGCTGATACTCAACGAACCGCTCCTTTGGGAAAAGGGACAGAGGGGTCGATGCGGTTTCTCCCTCCCGCGACAGGATGTGGATAGAGCCCCTGTGGATGAAAATCTGATTGGCGATGGACCAGACTTTCCCGAACTGAGCGAGGTGGACGTGGTTCGACACTATACACGGTTGTCCACTTGGAATTTCGGCGTGGATACCGGCATGTATCCTCTGGGCTCATGCACCATGAAGTACAATCCCAAGATCAATGAAATGCATGCGAGTCTAGAGGGTTTTAGTGGCGCCCATCCCCTGATGCCTCACAACCACACGCAGGGCACCCTGAGACTCATGTTTGAACTGGAGCACTACCTCGGTGAAATAACCGGCATGGATGCGGTCACGCTCCAACCCGCAGCCGGTGCCCATGGCGAGCTGGCGGGTATGCTCCTTATCTGGGCCTATCATAAAAGCAAGGGATTGCGGCGATCAAAAATTATTGTCCCCGATACGGCCCATGGCACCAACCCTGCCAGTGCCGCCCTTTGCGGCTACAGCCCGGTGTCGGTGAAATCCAATGATCAGGGCATACTTTCTCCGGAATCCGTTGCAGAGGTCATGGATAAAGATACGGCCGGGATCATGGTAACCAACCCGAATACCCTAGGGCTCTTTGAGGAGAACATCACCCGGATAGCCGAAATCGTCCACTCAAAGGACGGGCTTGTTTACTGTGACGGGGCCAACATGAATGCCGTGATGGGTGTCGTGGATATGGGAAAAATCGGGGTTGATGTGCTCCATTTAAATTTACATAAGACGTTCTCAACACCGCACGGCGGCGGCGGACCGGGCTCCGGACCCGTCTGCGTAAACAAGACCCTGGAACCCTTTTTGCCGGTGCCCCGCATCCTGAAAGAAAACAGGGAATACGTGCTTTCCGAAAAATTTCCCGAGTCGATCGGGAAACTCCACGCTTTTTACGGTAACTTTGGTGTTATGATCAAGGCATATAGCTACATACGGAGCATGGGCCCCGACTATCTGAAAAGGGCCAGTCAGCTTGCGGTTTTGAATGCAAACTATATTAAGGAATGCCTGAAAGACGTGTTTGATTTGGCCTATGATCGACCGTGCATGCACGAATGCGTATTTTCGGACAAATTGCAGAAGCGTCATAAAGTGACGACACTGGACATCGCTAAACGGCTCATGGATTACGGCTTCCACCCTCCCACCATATACTTTCCGTTGGTTGTAAATGGCGCAATCATGGTTGAGCCTACCGAAACGGAGTCCAAACAAAACCTTGATCTCTTTGTTGATGCCTGCAAAGCCATAGATATAGAGGCTGAGAAGGACCCCGAACTTTTGCGCGATGCACCGGGCCGTTGCAAGGCCAAGAGAATGGATGAAACGGCTGCAGCCAGACGCCCCTGTCTTGCAGGGTAATCCCAAAACTGCTATTCCTATTTTAGTATTCTCGGAGACTCGAGATCCCTTTCCTCACCCTTTTGATCCCCGAGCCACCGACAAATCGAAAACGCTTTCGGAGCAACTATCGCTATTATGACAAGCAGACCCAAAAATACAACAGACAACGAACAACGCACAACAAACCCTAGACAGTGGCGCCTATTGGATTTACCCGTTGTCAATTATGAGGAGGCACTGGATCTGCAGCACGATCTGGTTCAAGCCCTGAGCGATAAAATCATGGACAAGGATGTTGTTCTATTCCTGGAACACCCACCCGTATTCACCCTTGGACGGCGGGGGGGACTTGACAACTTGATGGTCTCGAAAAACAAGTTGGATAAAAGAGGGATATCCCTGGTTCATGTGGAGAGAGGCGGAGACATCACATATCACGGACCGGGCCAGATCGTGGTGTATCCTATCATCCACCTGGAAAGGAACAGGTTCAAGGTGGTCGATTTTGTGTCGGCCCTAGAGGAGGTCATGATCCGGGTTGCTTTTGATTCGGGTATTGCCGCCGACAGAAATTCCATCAACAGGGGCGTATGGGTAGGCAGGAAAAAACTGGGCAGCATCGGTATAGCCGTGCGTCGCGGGATATCCTTTCACGGACTTGCACTCAATGTGAACCTGGAAATGGAGCCCTTTTGTTGGGTAAACCCTTGCGGCCTTGACGGTGTTGCCATGACGTCCATGAAGGATGAACTTTCCCATGATCTAAATATGAGCGATGTTCGCGAGGCCATGAAAAGACATATGGAGGAAATTTTCAAAGTAGAGCTTATCGGATCTGAGCTGGAAGACATCCAAGGGCGAATCAAGCAAAATTAGTATCCTTGGCATTGTCTGTTGTTAGTCATCTGTTATCCTTAGCAAGATCTAAATAGAGTGAGCCTGGACAAGATACCATATTGCCCTAAAGAGCATTCTTGCTTTGTCTGACTATCCGGTAAACAACAGAAGACGGACACGGTCCATTTTTTGACTTAAAACCGAAATACGCTATATTATGGCCATGACCGCAAAACCCGAAACACAACCCGGAAAACCCCCATGGTTGAAGAAACGGCTTCCTTCCGGCCCTGCTTTCGAAAATGTGAGGCAACAGTTGGAGAAGAGCCAACTTCATACCGTGTGCCAAGAAGCCAAATGCCCTAATCTTTGGGAGTGTTTCTCTCGCAAAACAGCGACCTTTCTCATACTCGGATCCCGCTGCACTCGTGATTGCCGCTTCTGCGCAGTCGCCCATGGTCCATCGGGACCGCCTGATCCGGCCGAACCCGCCGGCGTGGCCAAGGCCGCACAAGACATGGCGCTGGATTATGTGGTGGTGACCTCGGTGACCCGGGACGATCTTCCTGACGGAGGGGCCGGACATTTCGCAGAAACCATAAGAGAAATCCGTCTCAGGTCGCCCGAAACCCGCGTGGAAGTGTTGATTCCGGATTTTCTGGGGGACCAGGGCGCGCTATTTACCGTTTTGGAGGCACAACCGGATGTAATGAACCACAATCTTGAAACCGTCAAACGCCTCTACGACCTAGTCCGTCCGGGGGCCGATTATGAACGTTCCCTGAAACTCTTGAAACGGGCTCGTGACTTTGACCCCGCTATGACCACAAAATCCGGTCTTATGTTGGGCTTGGGGGAAATGCCCGAAGAGATCCGCGAAACACTCACAGACCTTCTTAATGCGGGCTGTAATATCCTCACCATCGGACAATATCTTCAACCCACCAGGAATCACCTGCCGGTCGTGCGTTTCATTCCGCCGGAAGAGTTCGATAAATGGCGACAGACTGCTTTGGACATGGGATTTTCCGAAGTGGCCAGCGGGCCTTTCGTGAGAAGTTCCTATCACGCAAAAGAAGTCTACCAAGCCATGGGTTCTTAACCTCGACCCCTTTCGCCCTTCCCCATGCTTCTCGGCCGCTCTTTTTTCGCGGCGTTCACTCCCCCGCTCGTATTCCTCTTTAGCGATTGCTTTGCGCTATTGAACCAAGGTAATTGATTAGCTTCGCGATTACGGTCCGTTTCCAGGGGCTATTGTTGTGAGACCTTTGAAAAATGCTCGATATTGTCCCAAGGTCAATAAAGATGAGGATTTTAGCCACAGGAATACATCTAGTATTTTGAGGATTAACCCGCCTTAGGCTGGTTAAAATCCGAATCTGAAGCAGCTTGTCCCGTCGTAGCTTTAGCGAAGTCGGAAGATTGGGTAAAAGAGGGCGTTTTGCAAAGGTCTCTTGGCATTGACTGGAAGCCTTTTTTAAGTTATCTCTGAAAAACAGCGAAAAGGCCGAAGTCTGCAGGCAGCCTGCCCTGATGGTCTCAAAATAGCGGAGGGACAAAATGAAAAAATTCATGATATTGTTTGTCATTGGAAAGGACAGACCGGGTATTGTGGACCAAGTATCCACGTTCCTCTTTGAGCGCGGAGCCAACATCGAAGACAGCAGGATGGCTGCTTTGGGTGGGTGTTTTTCCATTATGACCCTTTTTTCCTGCACACCAGAGGAGTCCGGCACCATTAAAAGGGATCTTGGCGAGATTGCGAAGTTGGGCCTTGAGACCTCTTTACACGATGCCGAGGATCCCACGGCCAGCCCCAAGGTGGCCGCCCTTCCCCTAAATCTGGAGATAAGGGCCATGGACCATCCCGGAATTGTTCAAAAAATCACACGCATCCTCCATGAACATAACGTGAATATCGAATCTCTCAACACACAGGTCACAAGGGCCCCCCTCTCTGGTGCAAACCTTTTTAATTTGAGCCTGGAGGCCCAGGTCCCGCCCGATGAATCGATTTCAGAGGTCAAGGAAGGGCTCTTGGACCTTGCTGCTGAGGTGAATTTGGATCTGAGCTTCACGAAGTGAGGGAGGTGAGGAGAGGACAGCTATTCGCCTTCAACCATAAATCGCAATTTCCAATCAAGGTCTCCGGATCGAACAGTCACAAAATCCCTACCAATACCCTTTATTGACAACCCTTCCACAGAACCACCTGTCCGAACGATTCGTCCATTAATGACGGCAAACCGGCTTGCTGGCTGATTGGACCAGACAATAGCTTCAAGCTTGTATTGGGAGGCATCGACAGGTCTTTCAGCAATCACCTGTTTCACGACCTGCTGCTCGGGTGCCTTAACAGGTACCTGTTGAGGTTCATCGGGAGCTATGGGAGGCGGGCTTGTTTTCTTTAGGGGGAGGGATTTTGGGGTCTCTTTCTTGGGTGTTTCTTTTGGATTTGATGCAAGGCTTTTGGTTTTAACGGGGATTTGGGCCGATTGGAGCTTTTCAGGAGCTTTAGGGGCAGGTTTCATTTTCACGGCATCTTTGCTGGGTTCCGGTTGGTTTGCGACCGGCGCCTTTTCCTTTGCCAAAAAAGGACCATGGCTTAATACCAACCAGGTCCCAAAGGCCGTGATGATGGCTATCATAACCAGGGACAGGGCGCGGTTGAAAACCCAATGCCCTTTGACTCGTTTGTTAATGGCCTCCTTGGCCGTAATCTTCTGGGGCAGCGTCTTCGGTTCGTCTTCCTGGGGCTGGATACTTTCGAGTTTTTTCAATGCTTTTAAAACAGAACTCAAACTATTGTCTCCTGCGTCTTCAGTAGTGGTCTATTTAAGCCATGATCTTTGTATTTTAGTCTAGGATCTATTCGTTACCCTGTGCTTTGCGATCATATACCAGAGGCTGGTCACTGGATGCTGGTAGGAATTTTCGTCTATAGGGGATGTCATAAGAAACGATTCTTTTTTCCTTATCCAGTATCGAGAATCTAGAAACCAGTATCATTTCGCCTAAGCTGTTGAGGTCAATGCTTGTCTGCTCGCCCGTCCTCCGCAGTAGCTTGCTACGGAGGGTGGGTCGGTTTCATGTGGGGCTTCACTAGTACTCGCCCGTGATATGGGGAATGCCCAAGTCTGCGTTTTCGTTATAGAGGACAATTTTGGTCAAAGGGCCGACAACGCCATCTACGACGATCCCGTGTTTTTTCTGGATCTCTTTGACGGCTTCCTTTGTTCTCTCGTCATAAAAGGGGCTGATTTCGATATCCGTATACCCAATATCCGTCATAAGCATCTTGAGTGTGACGATCGAATCCCTGGGGGCATTGTGCGGAATCGTCCCGTTATAGTCGAGGAAGTTCTTCCAGAGCACAAAGGCAACACCCGACCAATAGGACTTTGTCTCATTGACGCCCACGCTTATCACGCCAACGTCTCCTCCGCCCATGAAATTCATGTCATCTCCTTCCATCTTGGTAAGTGTGAGGTATCTCGGCGCAAGACCCTCTGGGAGATAGAACTCGAGGATGGCGGGGATATTGAGTTTTCGAAGCAAATCAAAATCCTTGTCGATCCTTTTGACCAGCAACCCATTCTGCTTTGCAGCAAGGCGGAAATAGGACTGATCATCGTCCATTCGATCCAAATAATCGTGAATCAAGGCGCCCTTGCGCCATTGATCCATGGCCGCCTTAAGAGCATGGCGCCTTGTGGATCGCGTACTCAACTCCCCGAGTATTTCTCCGAGATTTTGTACGGATACCACGACAGGGGCCTTGGCAATTTCTTTATCGACCGCTGGCGGTTCCAGATCAGCCATTTCTATGATAGGTGCCTGTTCCTCGGCAGGGCTCAGAATCGGAATGGATTCCTGTTCAACAGGGTCCTCTTGAACGTCGGCAGATTTCTCTAATTTTGGGGCCTCCTGGGTGGGTGGGGGTTCTGACTCCTCTTTGGGTGGCGTTTGTTCTGAAGGAGGCAGCACACTCGAATCCGCTTCCTGCGGTTTAACGGATGCGACAACCGGATTCTTGGGTGGTGTTACCGAAAAAAAATCGCCTATACGCAAATTTCCGGGGCTATAAATAACGACCGCCAGCAGGACAACACATAACGCACCGAGCAATAGGGGCATCCTGTTGCCCGGCATGAAGCTCAGTCGTTTCATTTCCCCCCTGCCCGCTATCTCCCTGATAGCGGCCTTGGCAACGGCGCTGTTGATCTTTTGTCGATCAAGCCCAAAGGCGGTTAGAAGCGCACGGTCGCAGGCGATGTTTATCAATCTGGGAATGCCCCCTGAATATCTATGGATGGTGCGAAGGGCATCCTTTGTAAAAATGTCGCCAGGCTTTTTTGAGGCGATATTGATCCTGTGCTGGATATATTCCCTGGTTTCACGAACCGTGAGAGGATTGATATGGCAACTCAGGGTAATCCTTTGACCAAGTTGCCGTAGATCGTGGGAGTCCAGCATCTCTCCCAATTCAGGTTGCCCGACCAGGATAATTTGAAGGAGTTTGCTCGTAGAGGTTTCAAGGTTTGATAGGAGCCTCAATTGCTCCAAAACCTCTGTGCTTAGGTTCTGGGCCTCATCGATGAGCAAAATGACTTTTTTCCCTTCCGATCTTTTTTTCATGAGAAAGGTATTGAGGATATCGATTAGATCCTTTGTGTTATCCCCATCAGAAGGGATGCCGAACTCATCGTTGATAGCCTTCAGGAGTTGAATGGAATTCAATTTTGGATTGAATATGTAGGCTACTTCCGTATTCTCGTCCAGCCCCTCCACAAAAGCCCGGCAGAGGGTCGTCTTCCCCGTCCCCACCTCTCCAGTAATCTCAACGAATCCATCCCCTTGGGCAATGGCATAGGTAAGATGGGCCAAGGCCTCTTCATGGCTCCGGCTTAGATAGAGATAGGCAGGGTTTGGCACCAGTTGAAAAGGTCGTTCCCTGAGTCCGAAAAAATGATTATACATGGTTCTACTTTGGCCCCCCTCTGCCCGGTTTAGGATCAGCATACTGCCTGTGATGACCCTTTAGCCAGGCTTCGATTGTGGCTGAATCATGCCTCACATCAAGCCTCAAAATACGTTTCTTAGCGGTATTGGGTCCCTTGTACACAAAGAGCCTCGTCTTACGGGATAATCTTACGGAATAGACATCCTCAACCCCCTGATACTTGTGAATATGGCTTCCCGGAGCGGACATGGCCTGGCGGTCGAATTGAATAAGCCCATCAACCAAGGGGCTAAAAAGCTCGTTTCGCTTATAGTAAATGAATTCAAGGTCCTCGATCGCATAGTCGGTCATTTCAGAATTTTTGAGGATGTTATCGATGATGGCTTTAAGGTTTTCAAAGGCCTTCATCTCATCGCTGCTGTCGAGGCGATCTTTGAATTTGTCCCGATCCTCCTCAATCTTTTTTACCTCTTCTTCAAGGAGCGTTTGATATTCGAGGTGCTCTTCGATCTTCTCTTCCATCTCCTTCAGCTCTTTTGATTCGTGTTCGCTCCTCCCGATGTAGAAATCGATCATCCTGATCAGATGATTACTGGTCACAGGCTTTGGTATGAAGTAGGTGTTAGTAAAACCCTCTGCCTCTCTGATGGCCTCTGAATCCATCCCCGTAAGTAAAACAATCGGCAGATAAGGGTGCTCTTCCCTGATGAAAGGGATGGCATCCAAACCGCTCAGCCCTGCACTCTTGAAATGGATATCAAGAAGGATCAGATCAATGGGATCATCGGTTATCTTGAGGTATTCCAAAAGGTCGACCGGCGTGTAAAAGGATTTGAGATCTTCCAGGACGTCGTTACGCTCCAGGTAGAGCCTTATGGTGTTATGCACTTTTTCTTCGTCATCAACGAGCACGACGAAATACTTGTTTTTCATTCTATCCCATTGCTCCCTTTGTAACCGCTTAACCCGGCCAAATCCCTACACAACCTATGCGCTCTCCTTAAAGGGCATATCCAACGTGACCTGAAAACCTTTTCCATGCTCAGTTGCGACATTCTCCCCTCTGACGCCAAATCCCATCCGATCTGAAAAGAATTTCACAAAAGTGGTTCCAAGGCCGTACCCCTCTCTTTTTGAAGAGGGAATGGGCTCCTTGAATATGCTTCTCAGATATTTCTTCGGAAGTCCGCCGCCGTTGTCGGTGATCCTGAGATACAAACGCCCGTTGCCCTTATTCAATTCAATGGAAAGGTAAGGCTTAAAGGCACGATAGGCCTCAAAATCCAACCTCATTAACTCTATTTGCTTGAGTTCTATCGCCTTCTGAGAGTTTTTCATCAGGTTTCTGATGATTTCCACAAGCTTGTAGGGATCGCAACTGAGCCTTTTCGTCTGGGCCCCATCCAGGTTGAGGAGATTAAAATCGAGTTCGTACCGCTGTGACAAGGGATCCAGATCCAGTTTCAATTCATCCTTCAGCGTTCTGGCCAGGTCCTTCGCCTCCATGACAACGGGGTCAAAGGTCAACTTCTTCTCCAGGCCCTTCAGATGGCTCAGGATGGCTTCCTGAAAGGGCTCGATGATCGTTTTGTAAATCTTATTTTCTTGATCCTCGGGAAGGTCGTTTACGATATTGTGTATTTGTGACCGCCATGATCCCTGAAGAAAGAGCAATTCATCCTTGGCAAAATTGGATTGAGCCACTACGTCCTCGGTGATCTTCTTCTCCGTGACCAGAAACTCAAGGATCCTGGCCTTTTCCTTTTCTTCCTTTGTTTCCTGCGCCAACTTCTCTCTAGCAGCGTCGGCCGGAGACTTCTTAACAATCATAAAAATCATGATCAAAGCAAAGCTGACAATGATGATCTTAAAGGACCGGGCAAAAAAAAGGCTTGGATACAGGGTTCCCGTGGGGAAAAGGGGCTTGGCGTAGATGAATGTAAAGAATAGGCTGAAGAAGGTAACATAGACAAGGGTGGCTTTACCGCCCAGGAGCCAGGAAAAGAACAGACTGGAAACGACCAGGCCAAAAGCGAAGAGAATATAGCGCTGTTCATTGACAGCAAAGTGATCGAAGATGAAAAAGGATACCGTATAGACGATGAACAGGACAACGGTCAGCCAAATGAACCTTTGCCTGTTTGCAAGGAGATCCGTAAATATGTCTAGGTATCGACCTTTCTTCACCGAAGTCCCCGATATGAGACCTTTGCAAAATGCTCAATATTGATCAAGATCAAGGTAGACGAGGATTTTAATCCGCCAGAAGTATGGCGGATTAACCACAGGAATACTCGAAGTATTTTGAGGATTAACCCGCCTTAGGCTGGTTAAAATCCGAGTCT
>CAYWMP010000064.1:0-28905 GCA_964459445.1 uncultured Desulfobacteraceae bacterium | reverse complement strand
CTTCAACTACTTGATATTATTTCTTAGATAGGACAGAACAAAAACACCCTGTCCCGTGAAGGCCCCCATGTTGACAGCCACAAAAGGCCCTCCTGACCGATTGCTGAGTTCGTGAATAATCCTGGCAAGCATTTCTTTTCCAACACCGGTCTCTCCAATAATCAGGGTGTTGTAATCCGTTGGAGCACAGGCTTCAGCCTGGCAAAAAACACGAGCCATAGCCTCGTCTTGGGCCACCATGTCTTGAAAAGCCTCGGGGGTGTCAAGCTCTTCAAAGGTCGGCCTTTGGTCGCGGAGGGCAATACCGTACCGGATATTGTATCTCTCCAGGGCGTTATTGATAACTATGATGAGCCGCGCCCTCTTTAAGGGCTTGGTTAGGTAATCGTAGGCGCCGAATCGCATGGCCTCCACGGCTCGGGACACATCGTCAACAGCGGTGATAATCACACATTCAATAGCGGGGAATTCACGCTTTAGTTGCTGAAGAAGATCCATGCCGTTCAAATGGGGCATGAGGAGATCGATGAGGACCAGATGAAATCCGTTTTCCCTTACTATTTCAATGACCTTCCTGCTATCGGAAACAAGGGCCGGTTCGGGCATTCCTGAGCTGAGCAGAATTGCCTTGATGCTCGTGAGCAAACCAACATCGTCGTCGACAACGAGGACGGGGGTGCGGTTATGGGGTATAGAGAGCATAGGGGGCATGAGATTGAATATTGAATAGTGAAAATTGAAGATTTGGAATTTCAAAAAGCCAATTTTATTATGCTTCCTCTAGACATTGCGAGTCAATTCTGTTTTCTGGCGGTTTTTCGCGACGACGCAAAGATATCGGTTAGCTCCTCCGCTTCTTTGAGCAAAGGCTCGACCATTTCTCTTTCCAGTAGTTTCTCATCAATAATGAATTCAAGCCAGAAAGATGATTCATCGGTTTCTTCCAGAACGATACTCAGTTTAGAAATGAAACTCGCTTTTGACTGCGCCAAACAGGTGGCACGATAGTTTGAAGCAACAGATGTGCTACATCGTATGAGTTGTCCACTGATATGAAGTCCTAATTTTGTGTTTGGCAGGTTTGAGGCTAGTTTGACGCAACGGTGAGCAAATTGCTTGGCCCTTGCTTTCAATTCATCTTTGTTCATCTTAGATCCCCCATCAACCCAATACTCACTATTCAACATGAGATCTTCAATTTTCAATCTTCAATCTACAATTCTCCAACCCTTCCAATCTTCAATCTTCAATCTTCAATTTTCAATTCTCCAACCCTTCCAATCTTCAATCTTCAATTTTCAATCTTCAATCTTCAATCTACAATACCTCCAATGCCTTTCAACAATATTCAATCTTCAATATTCACTATTCAATCTAAAGGTCCCCCAATTGCTAAATTCCTAAATTCATCTTGCCTCCTGCCTTATGCCTAGTTCCTTTTCAACGTCCGTCAGGAGCGCTGCGAGATCAAACGGTTTAAAATGGACATTGGTGTAGCCCAACCGGGCGAGTTCATCCAGCTTTGGTGTCTCTGAGTGCCCCGTTATTAGAATCACTTTGATATGGGCCAGTTCCGGTTCATCCTTTATGGCTCGGCATACCTCGACGCCATCCATCTCCGGCATGAGGATGTCGAGGATAAGGAGATCGGGCCTGTGGGTGCCCAGCTTGATCAGGGCTTCCGTGCCGTTTGAGGCCTTTTCGACGGCATAGTTTCCTTTTTCGGAGAGGGCTTCTACGAAGATTTTTTGAACGGTAACATCATCGTCAACAACAAGAATTTTGGCGGTCGGCTTTGGTTCTTTGACCGGAAACGACACCGTAAAGGTCGTTCCGTGGTCTTTGGATGTTTTGAAGGTAATTTCTCCATTGTGAGACTTGACAAGACTATAGGTCACGGACAATCCGAGACCGGTCCCTCCCTCTGTTTGTCTGGTGGTGACGAAGGGATCAAAGACGGTGTCCCTAATGGAGGGGTCAATGCCTGGACCATTGTCGGCTACCTCAACGTAGATTCTCCCATCGCGTTCATTGAGCCATAGGGCAATTCGGATCTCGCCTTTTTCATGGTTGATCGCTTGAACCGCATTGATAATAAGGTTTAACAGGATTTGTTCAATACTTTGTAGATTGGCATCTATCATGGGCAGATCGTCTTCCAGGTCAACCTCCAGCGCGACACCCGACTTACGAAGTGTCGTTTCAGCAAGTCGTCTTGCATTCCCTACCGCCTCCTCAAAATGCATTAGGGTCTTTTCAGCGGTGTCCGATTTCGTGGCAAAATCCTTCAGACCTTTTACAATTTTGGCAATGCGGTTGGTAGCCATGTCCATGTCCGAGATGAGCCGGTCCATGTTTTCGTTTAGGAACTCAAAGGTTAGACCGCCGTATTTCCTATCAGGATCTTTTGTGCTTTGCTCCTTCAGAAAGGGCATTAAGTCACGCCAGATCTTATGAAAAAGAGGGATATTAAACATAATAAGATTGACGGGATTGTTTATTTCATGGGCAACACCTGCTACCAGTGTGCCCAGGGCCTCCATCTTTTGGGCATGTTGAATTTGAGCTTCAAGTTCCTTTGTTTCGGTAAGATCTTTGATAACCGCAACACTAACTTGTTCCCCTTTGTACGCCGTCACGCTGGGATGAATCTCAACGTCAAATTCATCGCCGTTCTTCTTTAATGCCAATGTTTTATAGGCTTCCAAGTTTCCAGCCTTAACACGCTCTCTGGCAAGTATTAGTGATTCGGGCGTCAGCGTCTTCTCCAGAGCGTCGATTCCGGCCAACTCCTCGGGTTCGTAACCACACATTTGATAGTATTGATCATTAGCAAAAACGATTCGGCCAAGTTTATGAAGCACAATGGCCTCGTGAGATAACTCGGATAAAAGGCGGAAGTTTTGCTCGCTTTCCTTTAATGCCTGTTCGGCCTTCTTAATCTCTGATAGGTCTATGATTGAAAAGATCATTTTTGACAAGGTATGCTCGTAGCCAGGGACAACCGCTAATTTCAATAAGACAGGAAATTTATCCCCTGACAGTCTATATTGAGGGGACTCAGCCACAAATTCTGTTTTGCCCTCTGAAAGAGCAATCAGTTCCTCTTTGAATACGTCAAAGGCCTCTCTACCAAAAATCTCTTTAATTTTTTCAAACAACTCGTCCTTATTTTCAGCACCATACATCTCCAATGTAGTCTTGTTGAATCCCATTATTCGAACAGTACCAGCGATATTTCTAACTTCATCCGGATGCTTGTCAAAATAATCTCTGAGGTTTGTAATTCCCTTTTCTTTCAGATTATCAAGATACTTTTTGACCTCCGTAAAATCCTCTTCCCAAATAGAGATTGGTGATTCTTCAAATAAGGTGCGAAACCGATTCTCACTTTCGCCCAGCGCCTTCTCTGCTTTCTTTTGTTCGCTAATATCCCTGCTAACCGCAATGATCTTTGAGGGCTTCCCTTCCAAATCATGTAACACCGAGAAGTTAACGCTGAGGGGCAGTGCTTCCCCATTTTTGTGTTTGACATTGAACTCGACAGAGTGTGTCAGGTCAAGGCCTTTAGCGATCTGCTTTTGGAGCGCGTCAGCACGGGTTTGGCCAACTTTTGTAAGGAAAAGGGATGGTTCGTTTCCAATTAACTCACTTTGATTATATCCGATTTGTTCGAGAAGAGCGTCGTTGCTAAATTCAATCTTGCCTGCGAGATCTGTAATGGTTACGCCGTCATTCATGGCTTCCACAACAGAAGAAAGTTTCTTGATTTCATCCTGTGTTCGCTTTCGCTCAGTGATATCTCTCTGGATGGCAACCCAATTCGTGATTTTACCTGCGTGGTCACGAACCGGCGTAATGTGCCATTCCAGTACGAATTCCGTCCCATCCTTGCGATAATTTATAGTTTCACCAAAGAACGGTTTTTCTTGCGATAAATCGCTTCTCAATTGATCCAGTAGGGTCCTCTCGGTTTTCTCCCCTTGCAGGATCCTTGGGGTTTTTCCAATGACTTCTTCGGCAGAATAACCCGTCATATTGGTGAACGCTTCGTTGACATAAAGGATGGTGGGTTCAAGTTCATCCAATCCGGATGTTGTTATGACCACGGATTCGCCGATTTGCCCTAACGCCAAATGCGCCAAGTTTAACTCCTCTTCGGCCTCTTTATGGGAAGTGACATCCATAAGAAATCCGGTGATCTCTTCCCCATCAAGCCTTGCATTCACAATGACATGGATGGACTTTTCGGTTGTGGTTTTCATCTCCAGATCATAGTTTGTAATCTCACCGTTTTTCTTAATTGTATCGAGTATTTTCTCCCTATCTTCAGCATTCCAATAGAAACTAACGGATTTTCGGTCGGCAATATCATTCCTTGATTTAATTCCAAATATCTTGGCGGCCGCCTTATTATAAAAATGTATGTCTCCTTTCAGATTTGTTTTTAAGACCCCCACTAGGGCATTTTCCACAAGACTACGATAGTCACTTTCAGATCGCTCAAGTCTTTCCTCCGCCTCTCTCTGCAGAGTGATGTCGGCAGCAACTCCCTCAATAATGATTTCGCCGCTTTCAAGCGTTCTCCCTATGGATCTGTCCTGGAACAAATGCCAGTTTCCTTTTGCATCTTTGATACGATATTCAATCACGAAAGACTTCCCATCTCGAAATTTCTGTATAGCCGCGTCCACGCGACCCAAATCCTCCGGATGAGTGGAATCATGCCATAGAAATGGATTTTGAAGAAGGTCTGAGACAGTGTAACCAAGAACGGATTTGACATTTGGGGAATAATAAACCCCACCTCTGATCGTTGAATAAGAATAAACTAAATCAGGAATGCCCTCGACCAGAGCTCGATACTTTGTCTCACTTTCCATTAAAGAGTTTTCCGCCAGCTTCCGTTCGGTGATGTCCATGACACTGGCAAGTGCGCCTGAATAATCCCCTTTTTCGTTATATAAAGGCGTTGTTTCAATAAGCGCAAAAACTTTGCTGCCGTCTTTTCGCAAAAATTCAAAATCATGCTGTTCAGCAATGCCAGTTTTTCGACGCCCCAAATATTGCTTGGCTCTTTCAACGCCACTTTCATCCATAAAGTTGAAGAGATGCCTGCCCATCATTTCTTCTTCATCATATCCCAGCATTTTCGCCATGGGCTCATTGACAAAAGTCGTGTTGGCATCCCGATCGATAATCCAAATCCCTTCCTGAAGATTTTCCACAAGCGTTCGATATTTTGTTTCGCTTTTTAATAAGTCAGTCTCCCACCGCTTCCGTTCAGTGATGTCCTGGACCGTGCCGCGGTAGCCGGTGAACTTTCCCATCTCATTGAATTCAGCCTGGGTCTCATTGTGCACCCAAATGGTTTCGCCATCTGAACGGATAGCGCGGTAGTCGAGAGTAAAGGGTTTTTCCTTTTCGACCGCCTGCTGAACAGTGGTCTGCCAGAGATTCAGGTCGTCCGGGTGCACGAAGGATTTAGCCAATTCATAAGAGGGTTCCGTTGGAGGGGCTTTGAATATCTCGTACACCTGATCAGACCATTCAACCAGGCCGGAGGGGATATGCCATGACCAGTTACCGATTTTTCCAATTTCTTGAGCCAACCTGAGATTCTTCTCACTCTCCCGAAGTGAATCCTCTGCCCGCTTCCGCTCGGTGATGTCTAAATGTGTTGAAAGGCTGTGAATGGGATTTCCGTTAAGGTCATAAATGGTGTCAGCATTTAAAAGAACATCGCGGATAACACCCTCTTTAGTGATAATCTGTAACTCTTCATTTATAAGTTTCTTTCCCTTTTTCCACTCCTCAAAAAGTCGGGCTGCTTTCTTTTGAGAGTCGGGGGCATAGACTGTGGGAATGAGCGGTTTCCCGATGAGATCTTCCTTTTTGCCAAAACCCAATGTCTGTAAGACGAGATTGTTACAGTCGGCAATCGTTCCATCAAAGTTGATGCTATAAATAAGCAACGGCAAATTTTCTAAATAGGTCTTTAGCTTTGAATGCTCTTCGGCCATCGCTTGCTCACTGGACGTTTTCATTGCTTCCAACTCATGGACCTGTTGGCGCAAAAGTTCAATTTCCTGGATGAGCTGGGCCTTGGTTTTGCCTTTATCGTTCATGTTTTACCTCCCGGGTTCGAAAGGCCCTTTGGAAGAATTGAATATTGAAGATTGAATATTGAAGATTTAGGGACCTTTTAATTGAATAGTGAGAATTGAAAATTGAATATTGGAAAGCATGCCACAGTTGCAGTTTTATCAATTGTCAATATTCAATCGACAATATTCAATTTAGGCGGCAGTTCCGCTTAAGCTGTTTCTTTTAGTGGGAAAAGCAAAACCTCTTGATGCCGCCCTGATACTTCTATTCTTCATGATTTTATGATATCAAAAAAATTAGACAGACATCTAGAATGAATTTTAAGCAATACCAGTTGAATGCAGAAACCCACGGTAAATGCAATGGGACGATGAAGATGCCTACGATACTTATTATTTTGGGTTGGCGATTGTTTTTTTATGCCAATGAAGGAAATGAACCTATTCATGTTCATTGTCGAAAGGGCGACATGGAATGTAAATACTGGCTCGATCGAGATAACTTTGACCTTGAAGAGGCTTTCGCGTTCAAAATGTCGCCACGGGACACAAGACAAATAAGAAAGATCATTTATGACCATTTTGAGTATATCGAAGAGCAGTGGGATGAATTTCAAAGGAGGCTGCAAAAATGAAAAAACAACATTCAGTTGAGAATATAAAATTCAAAAACGATCACATTTTTTTAACTATTGATGGGGCTGAGAGAAAGTTCCCATTGAATGAAATCTCCCTCGTTCTAAGTAATGCTTCAGAAAGAGAAAAAAACACTTTTGAAGTATCTCCTTCCGGGTATGGCGTTCATTGGCCGCTTCTTGATGAAGATCTTTCTATCGACGCGCTTCTTGGAATCGTTCATTCCCCTTCGTAGGATGAGGGGTCAGGTCTCAACATTCAACAGATGTGAGTCGGTTTCTTATCTCTATTTCGACCTTTTTTAGGTCTCTGCTTTTGGATATTCTCTCCTTAAACCTTTGGCTTGATTGGCTGACTGCAGAACCTCTCATGCCGTAATGGCTGCCTATTTCTTTGAGCGGGTAACCCGTAATCTGATGACTTGTGTAAATACAAAACTTTTTAAACATCTTGTCTTTTCTTCCAATAATCGAATCTACAATCTCTTCAATCCGCTCAAAGGCTGGCTTATCCATCAATCGCTTCAATGTCGGCACATTTCGTGTATCGGCGTTCTCGAAGCCTATCCATTTCTCTTTTGCCCATTCTATAAATCTGTCGTTACCTAAAAATGTCGAGGCAAACACCTGATTAAGAGGATTTTCCATCTCCCTATCTAAAGCCTTCTCCACAAAGTCCCTGTAAAGGCCTTGGGCTGTCTTTTTGTCTTTATCAAAATACCCTAGCACCGCTTCATGGCTAAGCCATTGAGGCTTTTTTTTCAACCCGACTAAATATCGATAGCTCGACCATTGATATTGAGATGGTCTGCCGATTATGCCTGCCCTGACTGGGTTGAGGTGGATGTACCTGGAAAGTTCCTGGCAATAGCTATCCTTTTCAACAAGAATAGCCTTGTATCGGCCTTGAAAGAGATGCCCGGACCGCTTCCTCCTGGCATTGAAATAGCTGGTGTAGGCGCCGTTGATATGGTGAAGGATTTGGGAAAGATTTGAACGCGGGGTTTCCAGGAGAAGATGATAATGATTGTGCATCAAACAATAGGTATGGATGATGGCATCATATCGCTCATGAGCCGATTCAAGGTAGGATAAAAACCTCTCCCCGTCTCCCTTGCTTTTGATAATCGCTTTTCTTTCGTTGCCCCGTGAAGTAACATGATAAAAGGCACCTGGGTATTGCACACGCAGGGGTCTGGCCATGGTTTAAGCCTCTCAAAGATTCAATTGCGCTAACCCTACCTTAGAGCAAACTCTTTGTCAAATGTTGAGACCTGACCCCTCATCTTCCTCTTCACTTTTTAATAAGTCAGTCTCCCACCGCTTCCGTTCAGTGATGTCCTGGACCGTGCCGCGGTAGCCGGTGAACTTTCCCATCTCATTGAATTCAGCCTGGGTCTCATTGTGCACCCAAATGGTTTCGCCATCTGTGTCGTGCCATAGCTTTAGCGACGGCAGATCCTCCCCGTGCTTCCACAGGGGGCATCCTCGCGTAGGCGAGTGAATCAAGATTGAAATCGTTATGGGGAGAAGACGAATAATCCTGTGGAAAACCAAGTAGCACGAAGCTTATCAGATATTGTTTGAGAAACAAAACCAAAAATGAGCCTATGAAATGTGTGAATGTTCGACAGGGGTCCCCGGAGAGGCTTTAACCTTCGTTTCCTTTGTAAAAAGATACATTGCCGTGACAAAAAGCAGACATAAAGTGCAAAGGATGAACGCGGCCTTGGGGTGGGATCGGCCAAGGAAATATCATCACATTTCGCTCTTCTCACCACAGTAGGGACAAACCCTCCATTTTGATTCAAGGAATCCGCTGCAACGTTTACATTGCGGAATAATCGTACACCCACAAAAGGGACAGAAATGGAATCTTTCCTTTAGACTCCCTTTGCACTGGGGGCATTGGATTTCTGCGTGGTATTGAGGCCCCAAGACCCTCAAGACCTCTTCGCAGGTCGTGATGCCTGACTTGACCTTTCCGAGCGCATCTTCGAGAAGAGTCGTCATACCAGCCCACCGGCTTGCTCTCATAAGCTCTTTCTCGGTCGCATCCCTGTGGATCATCTTCTTGAGTTCCCCATCGATCTGAAATACCTCAAAGATGCCGATTCTGCCGTTGTATCCTGTACTGCTGCAATGATCGCACCCCGCACCCATCTTGGGGATGAAATCGAGGTCCTTTTTGCTCAGATCCAGATCGCGCAACACCTCTTCACTCGGATTGTCATCAGTCTTACAGTGTGTGCACACACGACGCAATAATCGCTGGGCGATAATACCTATCAAGGCCTCGCTGATCACATAGGGCTTTATTCCCATGTCCCGGAGGCGTGTTATGGATGCGATGCTGCCGTTGGTGTGCAGGGTGCTCAAAACCAAATGCCCCGTCAGAGCCGCGTGAAAGGCCACCTCCGCGGTCTCAAAATCCCGGATCTCACCCAGCATGATCACATTAGGGTCTTGACGCAGAATGGCTCTCAATACAATTGGGAAATTGAGACCTATTTTCCCCCTTACACTGACTTGCTCAGCCATGCCCATAAAGTATTCGACCGGATCTTCGATCGTCGTAAAATTTTTTGTGATGGTCGCGACCTTCTGCAGAAGGGAGTAAAGGGTGCTGGTCTTTCCGCTACCCGTCGGCCCGGTAGCCAATAGGATCCCCTGTGGCTGCGTCACCAGTTTTGTAACTTTAGCAAGGTCTGCCTCCGAAAGCCCAAGAACCGATATATCCTTGATGGCCGCGTTCTTGTCCAATATCCTAAGAACGACCTTTTCCCCGTTGATCGTCGGCAGGGTTGAGATCCGCATATCCACCATTCTCGATGATGTCTTCACCGTGACACGCCCATCCTGCGGCTTTCTCCGTTCCGATATGTCCAGTTCAGACATCACCTTGATGCGAGAAACGATGGCTTGCTGCATGGCCGGGGGAATGTGGATTTTGTCCCGGAGAAGACCGTCTATCCTATAGCGTACCATGACATATTTCGTCTTGGGCTCGATATGCACGTCCGAAGCGCCGTGACGCAAGGCATCGGAGATAACGGCATTGACGATTCGTATGGCCGGGGGCTGATTCTTGGAATGAAGAAGTTCTTCGAGGTCCGAATCCTCATCCTCATCCTCTATGATGATCTCTATACTCTCTGTCGGATCCAGGAGATCCAGCTCAGATATCGTGGCTTCAAGATCTTCCTCACCTCCATAAACCTCCTGTATTTTTTCGGTGATCTGGTTATGGGTACACAGTACGGAATTTATGGGAACGCCAGTTATGAACCGCAGTTCATCCAATTTCACATAGTCCGAAGGATCGGCCATCGCAACGACAATATGCCCATCTGTCTTTTTAAGAGGCACGAGAAGGGTATTCTCACAGATTTCCTTAGGGATCAACGATGCCAAGGCCTTTGGGACCGTGAATTCATTAGGATCGACCTGGTTCGTCCCAAGCTCGGCCTGAATCGTTTTCATAATGACTTTCTCGGTTGCCAACCCCATGTCGATCAGGATCAACGGCAGAATTTTGCCGCTCTTTCTCTGTACGGCCATGGCCCTGTCCAGATCTTCCTTTCTGACCAGCCTCTTCCTGAGCAACATATGACCAATCTGACTGTGGTTGGTATTGGCAAATCGGGTAAGTCGTTTAATCTTCTTTTTCTGTACCTCTTGCTGCTCCTTCAAGGCCCTGTTTTCTTTGATCAGGTCATATTGTTCAAGGGCCAAACTGACCGTCAGGCGAAGATCTTCATCGTTCCAGGGCTTTGTGATGAATTTGTAGACCGCCCCTTCATTGACCGCACCCATGACCGCGTTGACATCGGCGTGTCCCGTGAGCATGATTCGAATAGTTTGGGGATAGAGGGCCTTTATTTTGCGCAACAGGTCAGCGCCGGTCATACCCGGCATCTTATGATCGGATATGACTATGTTGACAGGCCCATTTTTGAGAAACTCGAGGGCCTCCGGCCCGCTGGAAGCAGTATAGAGGGCATAGTTTTCCCGTCTGAATATGCGCTTCATCGCATTGAGCACATTTTCTTCGTCATCCACGAAAAGGATCTTGTAGCGGAGTGCGCCTTCTTTGACCTTTTCTTCAACTGAATGGTCGGCTGATTCATTCCCCTTTCCGATGAAAAGGGAGGCTAATCTAGGCATGTGAATTCCTATTCATTTCTAGGCCTTTGAATTGACCATTGAATACTGAAGATTGATGTTTTCGCAAAAAGCAATGTTTTTCCCTCCCAATAGACAATTTTCAGTATTCAATCTTCAATCCCCATTCCCACCGGAATTCTCACGGTAAAGGTCGTTCCCTTTCCCAACTCGCTTTCAACGTGAATCGTCCCATTGTGTTTCTTGACGATGTTGTAGGACATGTTCAGACCCAAGCCCGTGCCCCTTCCAACGTCCTTTGTAGTAAAAAAAGGATCGAATATCCTTTTCAGATTCTCCTTGGGTATGCCTTCACCCGTATCACTTATGGCGATTTCCACATGGCCATCAACCGCACATGTCAAGATCGTAATCTCCCCATGTTTTTCAATGGCATGAGCGGCATTGACAAGCAGATTCATAAAGACCTGGTTCAACTGTTGGGGATAACATCTGATCTCAGGCAAATCTCCAAATGTCTTATTCACTTTGGCCTTGTATTTGATTTCGTTCCAGACAATACTGAGAGTTGAATCAAGGTTTTTGTTCAGATCCGCTACCTGCAAATCCTCTTCTCCCGGATGGGCAAAATCTTTCAGGTTCATGACAATTTTCTTGATCCGTTCAGCTCCCTCCATGGACTCTGCTCTTAGGTTGGACATATCCTCGAGGATGAAATCCAAGTCCATCTCTTCTTCAGTGTTCGCGATCTCCCCTAATCGTTCCTGGATGCAGGATCGCCCTTCCTTGTTCGCCATGTTCTCGCCCAACTCGGAAATCAATGATCTATACTGACTGATAATTGAGCATAGATCCCTATGATAATCTTTGAGGGTATTCAAATTGCTGCTGATAAAGCCCATTGGATTATTAATTTCATGGGCCACTCCCGCAGCAAGTTGCCCGATTGATGCCATCTTCTCTTGCTGCATTAATTGGGTTTGAGTCTGTTGGATTTGTTCAGTTATTTCCTCGACAGCAGCTTCGAGACCCTCTGCAAGTTCACGGTATTTCCTTTCCGATTCTTCAAGGAGAGCTGCCTTCTGCTTCAGCTCTTCATATGATTCCTCGACGACCTGACCATGAAGCATCGATGTGAGGTGATTCTTGTAATTGTGAGTCATGATCTGCTTAAAAACCCTTTTAAGGAGATCTCCAAACCTGAGAACAGGAAAGGATGCCTGATTATCCCCCGTTCCGTAGCCAAGGACAAGATAACCGATCGTTTCCAGTTCATGAACGAGGGGGAATATTGCAAGTTTTCTCTGAGCCGAATTCAATGTCTTGAATGAATTAAACGTTTTCTCGCCCAGCAGCTTGCGAAGTGACGCTATCTCTCCGTCCTGAATATCTCCTTTTGTGCAATAGGCCGTTCCCTCTGGTAACAAAACCATTACAGGACCGGAAAGAATTCTGTGGCTCTCTTCACATAGATCTTCAAGGACGGACTTAGGCAGAAGTTCGTTAAGGCCATACTCATGATCAAATGCGATTTCCTCGGGGCCCTCAAAGGTCCCTTCCTTACTTGTCATATGCAATTCCATGTATAACTCCATCCTGTTCCCATTTATAGAAATGGCCCTATTTCCTACCGCCTACCCTGAAATCATATTCAGGAAATCCTGCTCTGAAACCGTGTAACCCTCCATTAGTTTGAAAGGAGCATCCAACGCCCTGTACGTCTCTCTCAGTATCATTTCAAAGGTCTCCTTTACGCCCTGCCCGTAGAGGGCCGAGCTTAAAGATAAAGGAAGGCCAGTGGTCTGCCAGCGCTTTGATACCTCTTCTTCACTGATGATATCCTTCAAATCACGCTTATTGAACTGGATCACCAGGGGAAGCGTGTCAAAGTCGAGCCCGACCCGGGCCGAATTCTTTTCCAGATTGTCAAAGCTCTCAAAATTGCTCATGGCTTGGTTTGCCTGAGAATCTGCGACAAAGACCACTGCGTCCGCCCTGGACAAAACAGCCTTTCGGGTTGCGTCATGTGCCACCTGGCCCGGTGCCGTAAAAAGCTTGACCTTGATCTTTAATCCGCTGTCGGTTTTCACCATCAACGGAAGGAGATCAAAGAAAAGGGTGCGATCCCCTTTCGTCTCAAAATTCATGAACTCACCGCATTGGGCCGGGTTCAGGATGTCATGCAACTGCATCAGATTGGTCGTTTTCCCACTCAGGGCCGGCCCGTAATAGACAATCTTCAAGACCAACTTTTTTTCTTTGTCGTTTAGCTCTGCCATAATGGGTTCCGGATCGGCTTCTCTAAGCCTTCATATCTCATTTACTTTGCCTGTGAAATTCCCCAACTCATTGGGGACCATTTCTTCAATTTTCAATCCTAGACCGGCCTCAGGGTCATAATCACCCCTTTGCCATTGAACCTGTCCGAAAGCGGGACAAGTTCGATATTATAGGAAGTGTCCTCTAACAAATATCCTTTCAATGATTGGCTTTTGTTTGTCGAGTGTACGGCAGATAGCGCTTTCTCAATCACTTCTGAGAAATACCTGCCTATGCTTTTTCCGATCTCAATAGATCCTCTCCCGTTGAATAGTGTCAGGACTTTCTGATTGGCCATCACAATGAATCCCTCGGAACTCACCCCAATAACCGGTACGGGTAAGTCCTCCAGTATTGCCCGGGAAAGCTCCAGGGCCTGATTTTGGATTTCAAGTTCCCCTGTTCTTTCCTTGACAAGCATTTCAAGATTCTCGTTGATTTCCTTTAGCTCTTCATTTTGCTCCAAAACCGTTTCATGAAGCCTCTTATTGGCCTGCACCAGATCATATTGCTCCAGGGCTTTCTTTATTTCCAATTTGAGATTTTGATCGTTCCAGGGTTTGAGGAAAAACTTGTAAATGTGTCCCCTGTTGATGGATTCGGTTATGGAGTCTACATCGGTGTAACCGGTCAGGATGATCCGAATGGTATCCGGATACTCTTCCTTAACCCTGGCTAAAAATTCGGTTCCGCTCATCTGGGGCATCCTCTGGTCGCTCATAACGAGATGGACATCATTTTCCTTAAGGATCTCCAGACCCTCTACCCCACTGGAAGCCGTCAGAAGTTGGTAGCCTTCCTTTCTAAGAATTCGCTTCAAAGCGCTCAGGATGTTTTGTTCGTCGTCCACGCATAATACGGTGTGTTTCATGTTGCTCATATCTTAACTCCTTAGGAAAAAACTGGAGGCTGAATCAATCTCATCGGAAACTTCCGGGAACCACTCTGAGACATTGTCAAGCTGGGCGCCCATTAACAGAACAGCCTCGGAATCCATAGATGAAAGCTTTGGCTTCCCATTTGGATTATTCATAAGCGAATGCACAATCACATCGGCCACGTGCACAATAAGCTGGAGATTGAGATCACTGCCGCTTTTCTTAACAACATGATGGTGTCTGATTGCCTCGATAAGGCCAACCGGCAGTTTCCATTTCTTGGTCAGATACCCTCCGATATGGGGGTGGTGAACCGGTATCTCTTTCTTCTCTGCTTCGTAGAAGGTTATCCGGTTCTCCTGACTCGAAAACCAAACCGTCTCGAACAGGTCCTGAAAGTTTTGAAAGAGAACCACTTTGCCGATATCGTGCAAAAGCCCGCCAATGAAACTGTCGTCCGGTGTGCGAAGGCGGGATCTTTGAGCAAGGTGTTTGCTGGTGACCGCAACGGCTATGGAATGTTTCCAGAAATCACTGATATTGAATCCTGTGAAATGATCCTTGTCAGGAAATACCTCAATGATAGAAACTGAAATCACGGCATTCCTGATCGTATTAAAGCCCAACAGGGCAATGGCATGGGATATGCCGCTTATTTTGGACTGGAGTCCAAAAAAGGCGGAGTTCACCAACTTCAGGATCTTTGAAACGATTGCCTGATCCTTTTCTATGGCGCCGGTCAGGTCCTTCATGGACGTGTCATAATCCTGAAGCATCTTATTTACTTCCATGGCAATCGTAGGAAGCGTCGGCAGATCCTCAATCCGATCCAGTTTCTTTAGAAATGTTTCTTTATCCACGATGTTACCTCGTCTGTCTGTTTTCGGCTCCACTGAAATTCCACACATTTACTGATCGACCGAAACGTAGACCTTTTCACTAATCGGAGCTCTTTCATGAAGCGTCTTCAGTTTCTGAATGAAATCGCTCGTCAGAGTCGTACCGTGCGGGAGTAAAAAGCGTCCTTTGGAGGAATAGAGGGGTCTCGATAAGACCATATCCTGTTCTAAGGCTTCTACTGATATTTCTTTCTCCCGCTTAAAGCTCGTCCCCTTCCTTTTCAGGAGTTCCAAAAAGACCTTAACCACGTCAGGGTCAAAGGATGTAAAAGCTCTTTGTTTAATGTGATGAGCGGCCACCTGACCGACCAATTCCTCTTCGGACAAATGGTCTTGAGTAGTCTCTTTGTCCTTCGAAAAATCCTTAATATACGACTCGATGTTCACCCTTAAGTTGACGATTCTGTCATAGACATTGGCAACAGCGATGATCTTCGAGCCAGTGGGAATGCTTATTTCGCTGAGCTGATCCGGATACCCCTGGCCGTCGTAGCGCTCATGATGGGACCTTATCAACAGTCCCACGTTATCCAGCTTATTTATGAAGCGAACGATTGATTGACCCTCTTCAGGGTGTCTCTTGAAGAGAGCCTCCTCTTCAGGGGTCCATTTCTTCTCCTCGTAGTTCATGAGTTTTTCTGGTAGACCGAGTTTTCCAATATCATGGAGAAGTGCTGCAATTTCTATTTGAGTGACTTCTTCGTCGGAAAGTTCCATGAGTTCCGCCACTTCCCGGCTGAGCAGGCTGACGCGTCTCCCGTGACCGGCCAATCCGGGAGCATGCAGTTCTGCCAGGCTGGCAAAGGCCCTTACTGTGTTGTAGAGATTAGATTCAAGTTCTTTATTGAGGCGAGAAAGCTCCTTGTTCTTCATGATGATTTCCTTGGAGCGTTCCTCCACTTTCTGTTCTAAGTTATGGTTGAGTTCCTCTAGCTGCCTGTTCTGTTTCTTTGTGAGCGAAAGTAGCCTCCTGTTTTCTACGACAAGCTCATACTGTTCAAGACCGTGTCGCACCTGAAGAATGAGATCCTCACCATTCCAAGGCTTTGTAATGTAACGGTGGATCCGGCCCTTGTTCACGGCATCCACGACGGCATCCATGTCCGAATATCCCGTCAACAGGAATCTAATGGCATTGGGAAAGATTTTCTTGGCCTTCTCCAAAAACTCCGCGCCTGTCATCCCGGGCATCCTTTGATCGGATATGATCAAGGAAATCGGCTTGTCGGCCTGTCTCATTTGATCCAGAGCGTCCTGACCGCTGCTGGCCGTGAAGATTCGATATTTCTCCTTACGGAAAAGACGTTGAAGTGAATTGGTTATGGATACTTCGTCGTCTACGAGCAGGATATTGTGTTTGTATTTAAGCGCCATTTAATAACTCCAGAAAAACCCCAAGGACCTCCGGGTCAAATACGGTCTCCGAAAGACTCTCCATCTCTTTGAGAGCCTCATCAATGGGCCACGCTTTCTTATAGGGACGTTCGTTTGTCAGGGCATCGAATACATCCGCAACCGTCACGATTCTTGCGGCTAAAGGGATATGTTCTCCTTTCAATCCGTCAGGATAGCCGTTTCCGTCCCATCGTTCATGGTGGCTGCGGGCAATTTCCCTTGCAGTCCTGTAGAAGGGTTTATCTCCTATAATCTTTGCTCCCACTACCGGATGCTGATGCATGAGCTCCCATTCCTCACTGGTCAAAGGACCCGGCTTTTTCAGAACTTCATCGGGGACATGTATTTTACCCACATCATGAATCATGCTAAAGAGGCTGATCGTTTCAGTTCGTTGAGGGGACAACCCAAGGGCGCCGCAAATCCTTTTGGTTAAATCACGAATCCTATGCACATGTTCTCCGGTATCATCATCCTTTGCCTCCGCCGCCGTGGCGAGCATCATGACCCCCTCCCGCACGGCTTCTTCGAGTTGTTTGGTTCGCTTGCGAACGAGGGTTTCGAGGTCCCGATTAAATCGTTTGAGCTCTTCGTTCTGCTCCTCAGTGACTCGATGAAGCCTCTTGTTCTCCTGAACAAGTTCATAATGCTCGAAGGCCCTCTCAAGGGTTGCCTTCAAAAGGTCGCCCGACCAGGGTTTAATCAAGTATCCAAAGATGTGTGAACGATTTACGGCATCCATTGCATTCTCAAGACTGCCGTGTCCGGTTAGAAGAATCCTGATTGCATCCGGTTTGAGTGCTCCAACCATCTCAAGAAAGGCAATCCCATCGGTCTCGGGCATCATGTAATCCGACACCACGACGGCAATATCTCTTTCCTTGAGGATATTGAGGCCGGCCTTGCCGGACTGAGCTGCAAAAACGGCGTATTTCTCACTCCCTAACTGCCTTTTGAGACTGTTGATGACATTCGTTTCATCGTCAACAATGAGTAATGATCGTTCTTCCATGGATCTCCCTTATTTGGTCATGAGTCATTTGTCAACGGCCTGCCGCGCCGTAGCTTATTAGCGGAGGCGGGTCATTCGTTATCTGTCTTACACCTTCCTGATTTTATGTACTTTAGCTCACTTTAGACACTTTAGATCACTTTAGGCACTTCAGGATTCAATCGGTATCCTTATAGTAAACGTCGTGCCCTTCCCTACTTCGCTTTCAACATCAATGGTTCCTTTGTGTTTCTTCACGATGTTATAGGAAACATTGAGGCCTAAGCCGGTACCCTTGCCGACATCCTTTGTGGTGAAAAAAGGATCAAAGATCTTTGAAATGTTCTCCTTTGGGATGCCTTTGCCCGTGTCGCTGATGCTGATTTTAACACGTCCATTGGCAGCATGAGTGGTTATTCGGATTTCGCCGTTTTCTTGAATGGCTTGGGCGGCATTCACCAGTATGTTCACGAAAACCTGATTCAATTGCTGTGGGTAACATTGTACGGGCGGCAAATCGCCATAGTCTTTGAAGACCTCTGCTTTGTATTTGAGCTCGTTCCATACGACGTTCAGGGTTGAATCAAGGCTTTTGTTGATGTCCGTCTCTTTCAACTTATCCTCTCCTGGATGGGCAAAGTCCTTTAGATCCATGACAATCTTCTTGATTCGCTCCGTACCTTCGCCGGATTCCCGTATCAGATTCGGGATATCTTCAAGGAGAAATTCGATGTCGATTCCTTCCTCCCGTTCTCTGATGCGTTGAACCTGTTTCAGAAGATCAGGATTGGTATCCTCCTGATTCAGTTTTTCCATCAAATCTGAAACGAGCTTCCTGTATTCGGATATGAGACCGCCTAAATCATTCTGATAGTCGTAAAGGCTCCGAAGATTGCTGTTCACGAATCCGGTTGGGTTGTTGATCTCATGGGCCACACCGGCGGCCAATTGTCCAATGGATGCCATTTTTTCGGAGTGCAGGACCTGATCCTGAGACTCTTTCAGCTTCTCCAGTGTATCCTTCAACGTCTCGTTCTTGATTTGGATTTGATTAAAAGCTTTGCTAAGATTCTTGTTTAGGGTCTTGATCTTTTCAGATTGAGCTTTCTCATCCGTGATATCCCTCGACACGATGACAACCTGAAAAGATTCGCCCGATTCATTTTTTATAGGCAGGCAGTTCGTCTCCACATATCTCTTGTCACCGCGCTCATCAGTGGTTTCATCCAAGAAAAATTGCGCCCTGCCCGAAGAAAATGCCTTTTCAACATATGACTCACTTCGTTCTTCGTAACACAACGAGCTCAAGCCTTTTTCTTCGAAACAGGGTTGGCCTATGACTTCCTTATAGGCGATGTCTCTCGCTCCGAGGAATGCATTGTTCACTGAAATGATTCGGAAGTCCCGGTCGACCGAAACAATTTCCTCCCGTAGAGAATCAAAAACAATTCTCAACTTGTCCCTGCTCTCTATAAGGGTGTTTTGAAGCCTCCTATGTTTTTGTTCAAGTAGATAGATGCGTTCACCCGTCTTAACCCTCGGATGGAGTTCGTCAGGGTCCAAAGGTTTTGTGATGTAGTCATCCGCCCCGCCCCGGTAAGTCTCGATGAGGTCCTGCTTTTGATCCTTGGCCGTCAAAATGATGATATAGGCATAATGATCCTTGCCGGATGACCTGATCTTCTTACACAGGCTCAATCCATCCATGCCCGGCATCATCCAGTCCGTGACGACCATGCCAATCTCGTTCTTTTGAAATATTTCCCAGGCCTCGAGACCGTTCTCTGCAATGAGTACATCGTATCCCAGCGTGTTGAGCATTTTTTCGAGCACATTCCTCGAAATGAAGTCATCTTCTGCTATGAGTATCCGCATGATTGCCTTTCTTCAAAACCTTACCCAACCCAATCAGGTTGCCGGACAAAGGATTTCAAATTTTCCAGTTCGCTCGCCAGCCGGTCGATCACTTCCATGCCGTCATTTAATTGCCCCTCTTTTCCCATTTGTTCCAATTGCAGGGCGACATCCGCGACTCGAAGGACACTCAGACTTGCTGCTGAACCCTTTAGCGAATGGGCTTCCTTTGAAAGGGCCTCACTGTCACCATGCGCAAGGTGTTCCTCCAGGGTCCTTATATGGTCAGGCATCTTGTCTATGAAATGGTCGACCATATCCTCCAAAAACGCCTTGTCCCCCATCACCCTTTTGAGCGCCTTTTCAACATCAATGGTCGCTCCGTAGGGCGACATCGTGGTTTGCGTCATGGGTTCTTTGACCTCCTTTTGGGTTTCTACCGTCTTACCAGTCTTAGCCAGCCATTTTTCTATTGAATTCAGCAGATCTCCCGGCTCTATGGGTTTGCTGATATAATCATTCATTCCCGCCTCAAGACAACTTTCACGGTCACCCTTCATGACCAGGGCGGTCATGGCAATAATGGGTATATCTGGATCTATCGCGCCCGATTGACCGCTGCGTATCGCTTTGGTTGCTTCCAAGCCGTCCATCTCGGGCATTTGGACGTCCATAAACACGAGGCCATAGGGGATCATTTTCAGGGCATTAACAGCCTCTTTGCCGTTACTGACGGCATCTGCTCCGAAGCCGAATTTGTCAATAATGCGTAGCGCCACTCTCTGATTCGTCATATCATCTTCAGCAAGGAGTATACGAATCTGTTTCTTCCTGTTTTCCGAAACCGTGTGTTTCGTGACCAAACTCTTCGGTCTCTTCTCCTTTTCCTCCCTTTGATCTCCTGTAACCATTTGTAAGCAATCTTGAAGTTCCGATCCTTTGATCGGTTTGGTGAGATAGGCTGAAAAACCCATCTCCTTTAACCGTTTCGTATCGCCTCGCAGTCCCATGGAAGTAAGAATAACCAACATTGTTTCGCTGATTTTTGGATCCGCCTTTATTTTCATCCCGAGAGTTTCCCCGTCCATCCCTGGCATCATCATATCGAGGATCGCGATCTCGTAAGGGTGATCCTCTTCAAATGCATAACTCAGTGCATCCAGGGCTTCTTCGCCGCTGTTGACTTCTTCTACATCGCAACCCCATGACGCCAACTGCTCTCTCAACACAAAGCGAGCGGTCGCATTATCGTCAACAATCAGGATCCGCCTTCCCTTGAGATTTAAACGTTCTTTTCTTTCATCTAAAGCGGCGCCCTTCCGCTTTTCAAAAATCACCGTGAACCAAAATGTGGCGCCCTTGCCCTCTTCACTTTCCACGCCGATTTGCCCGCCCATTCTCTCAACAAGCTGTTTGGAAATAGTGAGCCCCAACCCTGTCCCGCCGTATCTTCTGCTCATGGAGGCATCAACCTGGGAAAAGGACTCAAAGACAGAATCCACTATTTCAGGGGGAATCCCAATGCCTGTATCCGAAACCGTAAATCTGGTGACTGCGTGGGTGTCGTCCTCTTCGACCAAACTGGCCCTCAAAAAGACCTCTCCCGATTCCGTGAATTTGATCCCATTCCCAACCAGGTTAATAACAATCTGTCGCAACCGCCCCGGGTCGCCCTTTACCAGTGCGGGCACGTCATGATCGATAGCAACCGCAAATTCGATACCCTTTTCCTCCGCACTGGCACCCATCATCTCTGTGACATCCTCAACAGTGGTCCTGAGATCGAAATCGATGATCTCCAGATCGAGTTTTCCCGCCTCGATTTTGGAAAAATCGAGGATGTCATTGATGATGGACAGCAATGAATTGGCACAGGTGCGAACCGTATTCGCATAATCCTGCTGCTCCTGGGACAATTCAGTATCGAGGAGGAGGCCTGTCATACCGATGACGCCGTTCATGGGTGTCCGAATCTCATGGCTCATGTTGGCCAGGAATTCGCTCTTTGCATCGTTTGCGGCCTCTGCGGCGATCTTTGCTTCTACCAAGGCCTCTTCCGCCCGTTTCCGATAGGTGATGTCATTGCCGATACACAGGATTTCTCTGACGTTCCCATTTTCATCAAGGATTGCCTTGTTGGTCCAGGCCACCCAGACCCTTTCCCCGTTCTTTCTCATGTTTTCGTTTTCATTATTGGCATATCGCTCAGGGTGAACCGTTATCTCTCCAATCATGGCCGCCAGATCTCGACCGCTCTTGTCAGCCTCCGGTACGATCGTACCGACAAGGCTCTTCCCCAATAGCTCATCCTCCGTGAAACCAAAAAACTCCTGGGTGAACTCATTGACAAATGTGAACTTACCTTCCGTGTCCATGCGAAAGATGATGCTGTTTGCGTTCTGAACAAGCTCCCGATATTTTATCTCGCTCTCCAGTAGCGCCTCCTCCGCCCGGTTGCGGCTCAATGCTTCCACAAAAGATACGGATAGGGCTTCCGTAGCTTGCTGGTCGGCCTGATCATAGCCCGATTCTTTGTTGGCTAAACCGATCATGCCGATAGTCTTATCCCTCTGTTTCAAAGGAACGCCCAGGAAAGAGGTTATCGGCGGATGCCCTTCCGGGGTACCGACTCGACTAGGACAGGCGGCAGGGTCATTCACGATAAGAGATTGCTCATCTTTTAATACTTTTCCCCAAATGCCGCGTATCTTCATATGCTTAATCAATCGTGTGGCTTTCGAACCCGGCATCTTGCATGCATCCCATCCCGGATTGCTAATGGCAATGGTATCAAAACGACCGGCCGGACTCACCTCGCCGATAAAACCGAACTTGCTTCCGGTCAACTCTTCGGCTACGGCCAGACACGTGCGAGCCACCTCATCCTCGGTTTCACACTTCAGCGTATCTTGAAGCAGCCTGTTGATCCCATCTAACAGATCGTTTTGCATGAGGAGTTTCTCTTCCGCCCTCTTGCGCTCTTCTATTTCCCGCTTCAGTTGCTCGTTTGCCGTCACCAGATCGCGAGTGCGTTCTTCAACCAGTGTTTCCAACTCCTCGTTGGCTTTTTGCAGCGCTTCCTCCGTCCGCTTGCGCTCGGTGATGTCTCGATCAATACCGCGATAAGCGCGGAGAGTTCCATCAGGGTCAAAAAGCGGAACTCCGCTGGTATCCAGCACAACATATCGGCCATCCTTGTGAAGGTTTGTATTCTCCAATCTATGGAAGGGCTTCTGGGACTTCACAATGGCCCCGAACTTCTTCTTTATACGTTCGGCCTCTTCAGGGGGCATAAGGTCGAAAGGCGTTTTGCCAATGACCTCTTCCAGTTCGTATCCCAACAGGTCCTTGACTTTGGGACTGGCGTAGGTATAGACGCCGTTGCCATCCACTTCCCAGATCCAGTCGCTCGTTCTCTCTGCCACATCCTTGAAACGGTTCTCGCTCTCCCGTAACGCCTTCTCTGTCTGCTGTTGCTTGATCAATTCAGATTTTGATTCTTGCATCCGACGAAATGCGAACCATGCCAGCCCCATTGCAAGAAAAAAGGGTAGAAGAAGTGCAATCTCGTCCAAGTTGGAATACTCGGGCTTATGAAAAAATCTGTCAAATCTATCATGAACATCCAGAATCATCGTAAAAACGGTACTTGTGAATGCAAAAATGACTATGCCGACAAGATCTCTTGAGTAGCCACTGCGAAGACCTTCAAATTTCGTCTTGTACTTATGGCCATCCATCATGAATCCTCTGGACATATTAAATCTCTCCTCAAAATCTCTTTTATTTCCTTTAAATATTCAGGGAAAACCTTCCAATAGAAGAAAGACCCGATCAAATCTGATTCTGTGCCAACTAACCCACTATCCGGTTTAGCAAGTATCATGCCCCTGCTTTCTCCACGACCGCCAACCATGTTGCGGAAGGCCTTATCAGAGGGCTTACGGACAGATAGACCTCGATCTCCTCGCCCCGTTTGTCGCTGAAAAATACCCGGAATCTGTCAGAGACCGTTGGATCGCGCTGCTGTCGCCTCTTCTCGTAATTGATGAACATCCTTAAGGAATCAGGACAAAAAAGCTCTTCTATGCCCGCCCCAATGAGTTGATCCGTCTTGACACAGCATAAATCCGCCCATGCCTGGTTCCCTGACCAAAGATAGAGATCCTTGTATACGGCAGCGGGTCTCACTATTTGATGGATGAAGGCCACACGCGGGCCATAATATTCCCCAAAGTATTGACATTCATGACAATTTTTTGGTGTTTGCCCGGTTTGATTTTTCCTGGCGCTGAAACATTCATCAATTTGATATTTAAATACATTGCAACTTTGACATTTTGCACCATAAGGATCTTTTGCCCAGAACTCCCAACATCGTTTAAAGGGTCTAAATGGCAGAGGATATATTCCTCCTACCTGTTCCAACAGGATTTGCGGCACCGGTTGTCCCTCGGATTTCAGGAAAAGGACCAGATCATCCACAAAAACCATATATTTGTTTCCGGAACGATAGGCCGGAAGGGCCTTTTTTGCTATCCAATAGGAAACAGTGCTGCGGGCAACGCCGCAGAGTCCAGCAATGTCCACAACTGCCAGCGATTGAGAATTCTGAGCCATCTTGACCTCCGATTTCTAACATCGGCCAAGTTTTGGAAAACCTTTAGAAGACCTGTAAATAAATTCGCAACAAATGAAGAGCGGAAAGGCCTAGTTGCAGGTCGGGAAAAGTGTCGGGTTTTGGAGACAAAGGGATTCAGAGTCTATGAAGGCCTTGAAATCTCTTGGTTTTTCCTCTAGGATAGACGAATAGGGTGAGGTCTTGTGCGGGTAGATGCACTTCAGAGCTGTTTCCTGTCTTTGTTACTTTTTTGGAAATCTGAACCGGCATTGGAAAACGCTTTACGCCTGAATTGCTCCAATAAATCATTGAAGAGACTAATGCTTTTTCAAAGGACGAGATGAATCTCAACAGTTAGACGAATTGGGGAGCTTTGTACTAACTCGACTCAAAACGGAACGCGGGATTTCTTGTCTGCGTAGGACCTCTTCATTTGATAGGGGGTGACATTCATGGACGAAATCAAGCCTACTGGGGAACGGGTCATGGTTGTGGACGACGAACCTCAACTCTCTCAAATGCTCGGCGAGATATTGATGAAGGAGGGGTACGATCCCGTAATTTGCCACCACCCGCGGGATGCCATTGAGGCTTCACAATCACTGAATTTCACACTTGCCTTCATCGACATTAATATGCCCGAGATAAGCGGCCTTGAACTCGCGGCCATGTTAAAGAAAGAAAATCCTCTTCGGGAAGTCGTTTTTGTCACGGGCCACGGCACTTTTGATAATGCTATTCAGGCCATCAAATTAGGCGCCTACGATTACTTGCGCAAACCTTTTTCTATCAACGACCTCAGACTTTGCCTCAAGCGGTATGAGGAACGCAAGGTCCTGAAGGACAAGGTGAAGTTCGCCGAACAGCGATACTACCAACTGGTCCAAAGCCTCCCCCTCCTCATTTTTGTCATTCGCAAGGATTTTTCCCTCGATTTTATCAATGAGGATTGCTCTATCATGCTCGGTTACTCGCCTGAGGAGGCCCAGGGTACGCCAAACTGGTTATTGGAGCGCATCCATGAAGCGGACAGAGAGCGGATAGGCAATCTTTTTGATTTCAGCTTCAAGTCCGGTGGATCTCCCTTTACCTCAGAGTGCAGGCTGTTGCACAAAAACGGTCAGATGCTCCACGCCATGATCAAGACCATTCATATGTCCAACGACGGTATTGAGGAAGGGATTGAAAAACTGGAAGGAATCATCGTCGATATCACGGACCGAGTATTCCTCGAAAAGGCACTGGTTCAAAAGGAGAAACTCAAAACACTCGGCGCCATCTCCGCTGAGGTCGCCCATGAGATCAGAAACCCTTTGGTTGCTTTAGGCGGTTTTGCCAGAAGGCTGCAAAAGAAACACCCCAATGTCCATGAGTGTGAGATCATTCTGCGTGAAGTCGAACGGCTTGAAAAGATGCTGGACCGAATAAGGAATTATCTCAAACCCGAACAAATCCGCCGGCAAGAATGCTCCGTTAACACCCTTGTTACCGAATGCATCAAACTCCTATCCCCCGAGATCAAACAGAAATGTTTCAACTGTGTATTGAACCTTGATCCTGAAATCTCCTCAATCCGGAGCGACCCCGATGCACTCACCCAAGTATTTATTAACCTAATCAGAAACGCCATTGAAGGCAGCGCGCAAGTCGGAAAAATAACTGTCAAGACGTATCAATCCGAGCAAAATATCTACGTTGATTTCAAAAACCATTCGCCAATGCCCATTCAAAAGGACCCTGAGCTCCTGTTCTTGCCCTTTGACGAGGGAGGAGAGAGTATCGGCCTGCCCTTGAGTTATCGGCTTCTAAAGAGAGTAGGCGGCGTTTTATCCTATTCCCACGAAAGGGAGCAAACGATCTTCACGGTCTCTCTGCCCAAAATTGCAGAGTCCGTCCTATCCGGTGAAACGATCGAAGAGGTCGATGAAGCATTTGTGGCGCCCTTCAACGGAAGTGAGAACCGGCGTTATGAAAGGACCCGGGTCGCGTGGCCCGCGACCCTCTGGACGGCTGAAACGACTATCGAGGGGACCATTACGAATATTAGTCCGGGCGGCGCCTATATTTGTTGTCAGGACCCACCCGATCCCAAAGAGACATTTCGATTGGATTTCAGGGCGCCTGGTGGGCAGAGACTCACGGCTACCAATGAGGCCATTTGGTTGGGCTCTCAGCGCTTGGGCAATGATGACGCCGAACGGGGATTCGGCTCGCGATTCTTGGCCATGTCCGATGCAACGCACCGGCGTCTTAATGAGACGGTAGCGGCGTGAGAGAATAGTGAATTTAGAAAGAAGGTCGGCAGTTCAGTAAATGACGATTGAATAATGTAGATTGTCTATTGGGAGGGAAAAAACATTTATTTTTCGAAAGCATCAATTTCCAATTTTCAATCGTCCTTTATGAAGCGAATCAGCGAGGCATCGTAATCCTCCACCTTTTCGTATCCCAGGAGATTGAGCAGTGTGGCGGCCACGTTTGATAGCCCTGGGTTTTTAACTCCTGACATCTCGTACTCTCCTTTGTAAGCAGGGTCATATATGGCAAAGGGCACGGGGTTTAGGGAATGGGCGGTCTTTATATTTTTGCCGCCTTCCTTGTCATGGGTGAACATCACATCCGAATTACCGTGATCCGCTGTAACGACAGCGATGCCGTTCATCTCTTTTATCACCGACAACAACTCCCCAAGGCATTGATCCACGGTTTCAACCGCAATGATTGCGGCTTCCATGGCGCCCGTATGCCCTACCATATCTCCGTTCGCAAAGTTCAGTCTTCCGAATCGAAAATTTCCCTCTTTTAGCATATCGATGGTTCTATCCTTGATCTCAAGCGCTTTCATCTTTGGCAGCCTATTGAACTCGACCTTATCCGAAGGGATTTCCACATAGGTTTCTAAAGACTCATCGATATAGCCCGACCGATTACCATTCCAGAAATAGGTGACGTGTCCAAACTTTTGGGTCTCGGAGATGGCGAACATCCTTACGCCTTCCGAACAAAGGTATTCGCTTATTGTCCTATCGATTGCAGGCGGCTGAACTAGAAAGTTGGGGGGAATATGCATATCCCCGTCATACTCCATCATGCCCGCATACAGGATGTCCGGTAGCGGCCCCCTGTCAAATCCATTGAATTCCTTTTCGGTAAAGGCCCTGGATATTTCGATGGCCCTGTCACCCCGGAAGTTGAAAAAAACAACCCCATCGCCGTCTTTAACTGGGCCAACGGGTTCTCCCCTGTCATCGACAATTACAAAGGCGCCCATGTATTGGTCTGTCATTTCCGGGTCTTCTGCGTAGAGGGTCTTCACAGCCCCATCAGCCGTCTTGAATGATCTGCCCTTCCCTAAGACGTGGGCCTCCCACCCGCGCTTGACAATGTCCCAATCTGCATTGTACCGATCCATTGTCACCTTCATGCGGCCGCCGCCCGAGGCGATACAATAGTCAAGTCCTCCCATCGTGCTTAGTTTCTTCAATTTCTCCTGTGTGGGGACAATGTAATCGAGAGCCGATCGTTCCCCCACATCCCTGCCGTCCAGAAGCGCGTGCACACGAACCTTCGGCAGATTTTCCTCTGCGCACCGATCAATGAGTTGAAAAAGCTGATCGATATGCGAGTGCACATTGCCGTCAGACAGGAGACCGATGAAGTGAATGGTTCCGCCCTTTTCGGCCCGTGCCGCCATCTTGCTCCAGACTTCGGTCTGGAAGACCTCTCCCGTTTCCAGGGCCCGATTTACCAAGCGTGCACCCTGATCAAACACCCTTCCCGCCCCCAGGGCATTATGTCCAACCTCACTGTTTCCCATATCCTTATCGCTCGGCAGTCCAACAGCAGTCCCATGGGCCTTAAGCTCTAAATAAAGGGTTGTTCCAATCAAACGATCAAGGTTGGGGGTCTTTGCCAGATAAACGGCATTGTTTTCATTCTGAGGACCGATTCCGATACCATCCATGATAATCAGGAGCAGAGGGCCCCTTCGGCCATGGAAGGACTGTAATTCCTTGAGATTTAAAGTCATTGGAGAGACTCCAAAATTTATTTTCGAGGTTTAGTCTTGATCCGGTTGGATTCCAAATAGCATACATCAATGGAATCTGTCACGGAACAATTAGAGGGTGGGATTGAAAAATGTGCGGGTGTTGATGATTAAGAAAAACATTAGACGGGATAACATGATCACTGGATAGATGTTTAAGAATTGCTCACGTTTCCTGGAAAGGCAGGAATCTTGAGCGATCCCTGATCTGGATAATCCTGCTTGCCTTGACGAAGCCTCGGCGAAGGCAGGTTATCTTGTCTAAAATTATTGAGAAGTGACCTCCTAATGCAGCATTTTCGAGATCTCTTCGGTACTCAGCACACAGTCGATATCCAAAAGGATCTTAACGCCGCCTTCGGTCTTCGCCATGCCGGAGATGTAATTGGTGTCCAGTTTTGTACCGAAATTGGGGGTATCTTCTATCTCTTCACCCCTTATGCTCAACACTTCCGAGACGGAATCAACCACAATGCCCATGACAACGTTACCGGATAGACCGGCAATCTCGACCACAATGATGCAGGTGCGTTCTGTGTATTCGGAAACCTCTAACGCAAATCTCAGACGTAAATCGATAACAGGTATGACCTTTCCGCGAAGGTTTATAACCCCTTTTACGAATTCAGGGGTTTGGGGCACGGATGTTACAGGCATCATCCCGATGATCTCTTTGATCTTTAATATGGCGATGCCGTATTCTTCATCTGCAAGGGAAAAGGTGAGATACTTTCCTTCTCTTTCACTCATCGCATCATTTGTTTCGTCTACCAGGCTGGCTTGGGCTACTTCGGACATGACTGGATTCCCTTTCTTCGGTTTTCTTCCTGTAATAGTTCACCAGTGGAAAACATTTTTGACAGGATTAACAGGCCCGCCCTGGCGCGACGGCCCTTATCAGGAAATCAACCCCCATTGGTCCTTCAAAGCGTGCCTTGGATCCATATCCTTGAAATCAGGTCTGGGCCAGGGATGAACATGAATCAGCGACCACCAGTAGAACTGGTGGTATGAGGAAGGCCCCTAAAAGGGG
>CAYWMP010000063.1:0-28934 GCA_964459445.1 uncultured Desulfobacteraceae bacterium | reverse complement strand
TAGAGATGGTTTTTTCCAAGCTTCTGAAGCCGACAGAGGTCTTCGTCGCACACCGTGTGTCCTTTCCGGAAAGCAGGACCCTTAAACTCTCCGGGCCGAACCTCTGTGATATCATGCGCCAGTTCACTCCCTACAGCATCCTTAAGTTTTATCTTTTTAAGCACGTCCGGAACCCTCCCTCAAAGATTTATGCGAAAGATCGAATGTTTACGACCTTCCTTTTTGCCAAAAACCGTTCTTCCCGGCTCGGACTCCAGTCTATTTCAGGCCACGCGACCTCCCTCACGTTTTGAAAATAGGCCCCCTGCGCACAGGGCTTACAAAAGGCTTTGCCATCAATCACAACTTCACGATGATCCCTCACAAACTGACCACAGCCGGAACAGGCTACTTTCCTGCGTGTAGGCCCGGGCATGTCAAATTCGCTCATGGGCACCTCCACCTCCTGCACCCTAAAGAGAACACTATCCGGCATGCGTTTATAGGCTTCAAGCTGCTGCCGAGATTTTCCAGAAATCCCGGGGGCATAGGCAGGGGCCAAATCCCTCGCATCCTCAGTGGATAGTATTCTAAAGGCCTTGCCCGTCTCTAAGTTCACAAAGGTGGCTGCCATGATGCCGTAGTCCATGAACTTTAGAGATCGTCTTCCCAGCTTTACCCCGGTCACATGGGCCACGGCATCCGCCGTGCACCGATCCATCTCCACATATACGATCAATTTCTTGATTTGATCATGGCTGCTGGGTTCATCCAAACCGATGAGCCGGCAGCCCAGCATCGCCATCCTCACACCGACCACTTGACCGGGACACAGGTGCCCGTGGGTATCAGCAGATGTGGCAAGCAACTTTTCAAAAGATTCCATAGATTTTATCTCCCTGGAACATTACCGCGGAGTTCGATGGCTTAGAATAAAATAACCTTCGTCATATGTTATCTCTAACACAACCATTATATTATATTTAACATAACTGTACACAAAAAAAGAGCTCTTCCTGCGTAATTACCAGGTAATTGACGTGCTGTTGACCAGGCCTCCCACCAAAAGGAAAATGCCAATTGCCAGAGCTGTATACCCGTAAATATAGAAAACAGCCCGTCGTTTCAAAGAGGCTGCAGGGACTAGAGCTTGTTTTAGTTTACCGGCCTGCTTCATTCTTTCAACCCAGATGGCCTTTTCGTGTCTTGCAGCTTCCAAATCAACGCTTCCTTCGAACATGGCCAAATCCATTGGGAAGTTGTGGCGGCGAAGATGCCCTATAAAGAAATGAATGATGAACACATGGCCCATGGCCAAGATGGCTTCGATACGGTGAACCCAAAAGGCCAGATTGAGACCCCAGCCCGGTATGAGTTTGCTGGCGAATAGGGGATAGGCAAGAAGCAGACCCGTAACCCCAAGGACGGGAATCCCCCAGAAAACAGCCCAGTAATCGAATTTTTCCCAATAGGTCCAACGGTCAAATTGAGGCGGCTTCGTGATAGCCCCAATGACGCTGTCCCAATCCTTTAGATAGCTCCAACGATTCATTGGAGGAACTTTGATGATCCGCAAGAGGAAGCTGTCAAGCTTTTTCAGATAGCCCCACCGGTCAAGGCGGACCAGTTTATCAATGTGAAAGATCCAGCACACATGCTGAATGGCTTCGACGATATCCTCAGGTCGAGGCAACAGGGAGTCGGGTCCGAGAAGGCTTCGATGTAAATGGCGCCAGTCAATTCTCGACAACACATAAAGGCCATGAATGAAAAGCCCGCACATAAAAAGAATACCCACGGTAATGTGCACCGTCCTAGCAGCATCGTAACCGCCCCATACCCAGACCAAAGCCTTCCCAAAGGTTGTCTCAATGTACATACGTCCTATTCCCGTGATTCCCTGCGTGAGAAAGCTTAGCATCAGGAACAGGTGAGAGATCCTTTGTATGAGGGTGAACCGCTTGATCCTATTTTTAGACAATGGATTCATCCTCGGTCTTCTCTTTTTTCATGAATAACTCCCTCACGCCCCATGCAGCCGCATGGGGTATAAAAACCGCAAAGGTCCCTACTGCCAATGCAATCATCATCCAGAAGACAACCGAGAGCAATGGAAAGGTTTCCAGCGTTTTTAAAGATGCAGGATTGGGAGGATGTATCACGTAGGACGCAAATGACGCACTGGCGCCCTCATGGCATTTTGCACAGATATAGGCATGCCTGCGGATTGGATTCATAGGTGAGTAATAGTGCTGAATACCCGCTATCGGTTCACCGCCGTGACATTGCCTGCAGGTGAGATTTGCCCGGACCGTGTGGATGTCTTTAGTCTGCTCGACGTGACAATCTTCGCACCTAAGATTCTCGTAAAACCTGATACCCGAATGGGAGTCCGCAAGGCGCGTACGAATCCGAACAGACTCCCCGGTCGGGCTGTATGGAAATGTTCCTCTAGCAACTCCTGGGATTCCCACGAGGGGGCGCTTGCTCCTGGGCCTGACCTCATATTCTTCATAAAAGCCTGTGCTGACCTCATATTCTTTGTAACGGCGGATGGATGAGGCCACTTCCTCATCGGCCCAGGCTCCCTTGGGAAGAATGTCGATAGCGAGGCCTAGTGGAAAAAAAATGCCGATTAACACCCTAAGAAGCCATTTGCGGATTTGGAAATCCATGACGCCGAAAACCTTAATTCCTTTCTGCGGACAATTTCTTCCTTTTGCCATCGCTAACGCGATTGATGGACCTTTACCAAGGTCTTTTTTGTCATGCCTACGTAGAGGTCTTGCAAGGTCTTGAGATCAGTGTCCCTATGTTTGTGGCAGGTCTGGCATGAGTTCGGTATGGCCGGATTTTTCATGGTATCTTCCGGCAACAGAGTTATAAAGGTGTGGGAGTGGATGTCCCCGGATTCGGCGCTCTTGGCAATTCTCGGCATGTGACAACCGATGCAGTTTGCGAAGGTGTGGATGGAATGGGCTTGATTGTTGTTAATCACCTTGTGGCACGCCAAACATTGCTGTGATCCAGATCCCTTGGTTTGGAATTGAGTGGGAGGAACACCCAATTGATGGACATAATGGCAGGAGGTGCAGGTGACACCCTCCCTGGCGTGCGAGGAGAGCTTCCAATCGTTGTACTGCTGGCGGTGGCCTTTGGCAAACTCATTGGCATAGACCTCCTTGACATTGACTTCACGTTGGTTATAGCTGTTGGATTTGTAGTAAAGCCCCAGTGCCTTTCCCGGCCGGTAATCCACCGGCCATTCGGCGCCCTCGGCCCTGGTCGATACACCTCTCGAATGGCATGAACCGCAAATTTGCGTCCTGAGACCTGCCGGAATCTGGGAAGGATTGACAATGGTCTGCCGCTTGCCGAAGATGGCCGTCTTTGGCAAAGCAGCATGGTGGGAACCGGGGCCGTGGCAGGCTTCACAGCCAACCCTTGCTTCGCTGAAAGTGCTCTTCTGAATATCCACATTCATGGCGTGGCAGCCGCCGCAATACTGTGTCCAAGGCCTTTTGTCCCAGTCCTCCTCATGGTAAGTTACCCAGCTATCGGACCAGACGTTGTATTGAACCGGCGCCACATAGAGCAGCTTGTTGTGTTCAACGAGATACATCTGCTTCCACTGCACGCCGATGGTATACTTTATGTCTTCTTGTTTGGGGATAAAGACATCATCGATGGGTACCTTCAGATCCTTTTCCATCTCTTTGAGATCAGCTCTGATGACTTTGGGATCGAGTTCTGCAACCATGGCATCCAGGTTATGGGTCACATCCTGGATGCTCCGGCTGTGGAGGGTTGTCTTCCAGGAATCATAGTGCTCCAGATGGCACACTCTGCAACTTTCCGATCCTACGTATGTTTTCGGCTGAGCCAGCATCTCCTCCACATCAAACTCCGGCCCCCCGCGTCCGCAGCTTGCAAGCCCTGCCGCCGCCAACGCAATCAACACAAAGAAAAAAACCCTAATTCGTTCGAATGGCTTCATAATTTCCTCCCGCTCTCACAACGATGACTGATCGCGCCGGTCCCATCAAAAGCTTTGGGGAAGCGGATCCTCTTTCAAGGGCAAGAATTTTTCACCCAGTGAGTAGGCCAGCAAAAAGCCGCTAAAGACCCCGATGATCACAAAACCCTCCATAAGCGTCGGTATATAGGAGGGCAGCCCCTCCTTGATGTTGGGATAAACCTGCCCACCGACGAGAAACTGGTAGCGCATGACAAAGGCGCCGATAAGAACCAAAACGGAACCCAACAACACGCCTCCGAGGCTTTTCTTGCCCGCGGCCCACAGGAGAATGAAGGCCGGGGCTATGCTCATAATACCCACCTCGAATCCCCAGAAATGTACGCTGAAGGGCCCATTCAGAAGAAGCATAACGGGTCCTTGCATGGATGGATCGTCGAGACTTGTGAAAATACGATAGGCGGTAAGGGCGAATCCGACGGCCAGGACGACGGCCAACGCCTGGGCCATTTCGAACATGAGCGCCCTGAGTTGGGGCGACATCTCGTCCCCCCTGACCCTGTAGGTGATGATCGTGACGGTTAAGAGGAGGGCAAATCCGCAGAATATGGCCGAAACGATAAAATAGACCGGATAATAGGGGCCGTACCAGAGGGCCCTGGATTCGGTATGGGCAAAGACCGATCCCAACATGGTCAGGGCGGCCACACCGGTAAGAAAGGCAACGCCGCCCGTAAACCGCGGCAGCCTGTGGTCACTCAGAACGCGGTGCAGCCTGGGACTGTAAATAATCCGGCCTATCAACGATTCCTTAATGGTGCGGCCGAGATTGGAGTCGTCCAGCCTCTTGAGGCTTAGAAGGCAAAGGATGGTTTTCGGAATGCCTTCCGCCCGTTCAGCCCTTTTGGCCAGATCACCCCGAATCAGCAACCAGACTTCCAACACAACGACGACCAGGTAGATATTGTAAAGCGCCCCCATCCAGGAGATGGCGGAACGGAAATTCGGAGAAACGACGTTGTAAATGGCTATCCTTTCGGGCCGGCCCAGGTGAACGAGGATATAACTCAATCCGAAAAGGATGGCCGTGAGGGACAAAAAAGCGATTCTTTTTGTCATGATCTCATACCGGTGCATACCGAAGACCCCGCCCAGGGCGTTGATAATGCATAGGCCCGACCCGGCCACCACGAGCCAGGCATAGGTCGAGACCAGCGTGGCCCAGGGAATCCGAATAGAAAATTCCAGGATCTCCATGCTTAGAACGAGCGAGGCAGCCAGGGAAAAGATCGCCAGCAGGCCCAGGGCCGCCAAAACGCTGATCCAGACGAAAAATCGGGGAGACTCCTCGACCGCCTCGACGACGTATTCGCCCATCGGCGAAAGTGTCCCTATGATCCTTCCCGAGCTCCTGTAAACCCTATAAAGCGGTCGGACGCCCAATCGAATCATTCCTGCGATTGCCCTGGCCAAATGCGGATACTGCCCGGGGCGATCCGGAGGTCTTAAAACCGGGGGTATTCCGTCATTCGCCTTGATCATTGTTTTCCTTGTCCAGATGACGTGTCTTCTGTGAATAAAGGTACATCCCGCCGCTGATGATCGCGGCGGCCAGGAAGCCCGAGGCGCTGATCCTTATCTTGTCGAGGTCGTGGTTCACCACCTTTTCGGGAGCGACCACGAAGCCCAGATCCTGGGGCCTTGTGGGCAGGATGGTCAGCATATCGGTTCCGCCCGCCTCCTTGAGCCCCATGATGTAGTTGCTACCGCCGCGCCGCTGGACCCTGCGCTGAGCCTCCTTAAGGATTTCTTGCTTGTAGTCGAAATGCAGCGCACCCACCGGACAGGCTGCGACGCAGGCCGGCTTCATGTAATTAAGCAGGGGTGTTCGGTTGTGGCACATGTGGCATTTGCGCGTGACCCGTTTTTCAAAATCAAACCGCGGGACCTTGTAGGGACAGGCCTGGAAACAATACCGGCAGCCGATGCACTTGTTCTCGTTGACAACGACCGGGCCCTCCGGCAGCTTGGTGATGGCTTTGACCGGGCACACACCAGCACAGGCCGGCCTGTTGCAGTGGTGGCAGGCCCAATGCTCGTAGGTCTTCCTGGTGCGGTTTTTGTCATCGATCCTCAGGTTGACCACCACCCAGTTGTTGCCCGTGAGATCGATCTCCCGGTCCGTGGTGAGCTCGTCCCTTTCTATTTTGAGGTTATTCCAGCGTTTGCAGGCGGACATGCAGCGCTTACAACCAATGCACCTCACCGTATCAACCAGTTTCCCGTATCGCTTTGTCTGAGCTTCTGCAAGGCCGGCTTTTCCCAGAACCGCAGAGAGGGCGCCTCCGGCGGCGAATTTCAAGAACTGCCGCCTGTCGATTTTTTTAGCCGGGGTTTTCACTTGAAGGAACCCCCTGCCACCTGTTCCACTTCACTGCCGGCCTTCCCCGGACCTTTGATGCGCGGTTAAAGGCTTGGGCATATCGTTCTTCTTGGCCGATTCCAGAAAGGTTACCAGATCCTCGGTGGGCGTGCTTTTGTGATGGTGGCAACTGTTACAGGCGTTGGGTTGATTTTCCAACCCGCCCTCATTCAAAGTGAACTGTGGAAACATGAATCTAAAGGTATGGCTGTGCGCATCCCCTGCCTCGCCTATGGAGGCCACCTTGGGCATGTGACAGCGCACGCAACTGCCGAAGGTGTGGATGCGGTGAACCGATCGATAGTTCGGCGTCGTGTGGCAGCTCTTGCACAAACGATCCTCGAACAACCGCGTCTTGGATCGGATAATCACCAATGGATTAGGGACCTCTCCGACGGCTTGAAGAGCGCTCTTGCTCTGATGTACACTGTGGCAGGTAATGCAAGTCACGCCGACCTTGGCGTGTTCGCTCTTCTTCCAGTCCAAATACTGCTGGTTGCTGTGCCTTGACTCCCCGCTCGGCCAGAATCTTTCCGGATGCGATTCGGCATTGACCTCATCGAAATAAAGCAAGATGTTGCCTAGGCCTTTGCGGGTCTGGTAGTCCACTGGATAGGCATACTTGTCCGTTTTATCGTGTCCCCCTGTATGGCATGATCCGCAGATCTGGGAGGCCAACACCGGGGTAAGGCGTGCCGCCGATATGATGGTCGGAATCTCATAACCGGGCACGGCCTCCACGTGGTTGCTGCCGGGACCATGGCAGGCTTCGCATGCAATTCCCATTTCCACGAATGTCTTTTTCTCCGGTTTCACGCCGGTCGCATGGCACCCGGCGCATTGTTTGAACCAGTCTCTTTTCTCGGGCTGATCCGGATAGTAGGGTCTCCACCCGCCGTCGAATACGTTGTATTGAGCCGGGAGGACCAGAAGATCATCTCCCACTTTTTTCAAATACTGCTGCTTCCATTGACTGCCCAAGACATAGGCCGCTTCTTCCTTTGTGAATGTCCTGACATCGTTTGGCGAGTCAAAATCACCGATATTGGCCAGAGGCTCTTCCTTCACGTCCCGCATCATTCTGGAATGAAGGGAGGTCCGCCACTCCAGATAGGTCCTTTCATGGCACCGTTTGCAGGTTTCCGATCCCACAAACGTCGCACCCACCCTATTCTTGTATTTGCCTTCGAGCATGGCCTCCTTGTGCAGGATTTCCGTTTTCAACATGATTGTCGTCGCCACAATGACCACCAAAGCAATAACGAAAATGCCTGAAATAATTATGGGAATTTTGGGAAACTTGGCCATGTCTTGGTCTCCCTTGTCTCTTTTCGTGCTAATTCGCCTGAGCAGGCGCGCTCTTCCTCCCCCAACAACTCAATATCACTCACTTAAATCACACCTGACTCCGTCAGTTCATTTTTTTGAATTCTTCCTCTTCGAATTCTATAAATTGCTTGGTTAAGACAGCCAGGTCCCGGTAAAAAGGCAATTCCGCTCCTTCAATGACTTTGTCGCAGAATGCCGGAACCCAGCACATCAAGTGCTCAACGAGAATTCGCCGCTCAACATCGAGGTGCCTATATGCCTCTTCCTCATCGGCATCTGCCCAGGCCTGCTCTTCACCCCGGATAAGCTCCTGCATAAATTCCAGCTCTACACTGATATGGTCCGGCATCCCAGTGTAAGAATCCTTGTAGTTTAGACCCGTTGCCTCTATGAACCTTTTCATTTCTACGGTTGAGGCGCCCCATAATTTGCCCCAATCCCCGTCCTCTCGTTGGTGATGAACCGATTCATGGGGCGATATGTGCTTCCCCGGGCCCAGGAATAGTCGTGCGTATTCAACTGCCAAAATTTCCACCAATTCTTCATTGGGACGATTGAGAAAATCATTATCGAAACGAACACCCAGATCCGAAAGGGCATCTGAGAGTTCGGAATCCTTCAGCTTTTGTATCAGTTCTGAACTCGGTTCTTGGCGAAAAACCGCGGCCAGGAGGCCATAAATACTTCCCCTGCCCCTGGCCACGGTTTCTCTATCCTGTTTCTCAGCTTTTTCCACTTTCATATAACCTCAATGCATTTACACCTTGGTGACCTTGACCACGGTATCCATCCACCTCATCTGGCCGGCCACCGGGTCGGGACTGTTCGGGATGATCCAGTTGGGGTGGACGCCATAGGTATCCCACCATTTCAGCTTGAGATCAGGATCATTGTCACCGGCCAGCGGCGCCTTCTTACCCGAGGCATAGCGTCCGTATTCCCAATGCCCGAGGTGATGCGAGATCGCGATGACGCCTGGCACGACCGCCTCCGTCACATTCGCCGTGGTTGTTATCTCCCCGATTGCGGACTTGACCTTGATCTTGTCACCATCCGCGATTCCCAGTTTCTTGGCCGTCACCGTATTAATCTTGGCCGGGTTGTCGTGGTAGATCTCGGTCAACCACTTGCAATTGGCTGAGCGTGAGTGGATCTGGACCGCCACCTTATAGGTGGTGAGGACCAGCTCATCCGCCCCCATCTTCTCATGTTCGGGTATGGGCATATAGGTCGGGAGAGGCGCAATTTTCTTCATTTCCAGAAGATCGGAGTAAACCTCAAAGTACCCTGTCTTATTTAGTTTATCGGGCTTAAAGCCTTTGTAGGCTTTGCCTCCGATTTCCTGGCCCACATACCCCTTGTAGGCGTTTTTGGTCTTCACATACCCCTTTTCCTTGGCCTCGGCCTCGCTTTTGGCCTTGGACTTATGCCAATTCCAGTAGACACCGGTGGCCTCATCGAGGATGACACCGTCCTTCTTCAGATCCGCTTCTTTCACCGCTTTCTTGTAGGTATAAAATTTCGGCTTGGCAGCGGGGTCGTGATATACCCCGTGCTTTTTCATATACTCAAACCCCCCGGCCTTTTTGACAGCCGAAGTCTTTTCGCAGGACATCTTCACAAACTCTTCAGCCGAGCTAAAGCCCAGGGGGAATTCCATCCGGTTGGCCAGATCGCAGACCACATCCTTGAAATCGCGACTCTCCCCAAGGGGTTTGACCAGGGGTTGGCGGATATAGTACTCAGGGATCTGCATCGGCGAGACCATATCTTCCCAATCCCACCATTCCAAATAGGATGGATTTGGCAGAATGAGATCCGCCAGGGCCGTTGATTCGTCATAGTAGGCATTCACGGCTACCGAGTAGGGGATCAGGCTCTCGTCCTTGAGGATGTCGATGTTCTCCTGGCAATCCCCATTGGCATAGACCGGTGTGTAGCAATACCACATGTACACATCGGGCCGTCCAGCCTTCCCATCCTTGATCACCTTGAGGATTTGGTGATTGGCATGGTGCGTTGGATAGGCAATTTCTCCCTTGAACCCATCCACGATCTTGAGTTTTTTCTTCTTAGGTTTCTTCTTGGGTCCTTTGGGGTATTTCCATTTGGCCCCCACAGCAAGACAGCGGCCGCCCGGATTGTCGACGTTGCCCGTAATCGCGGCAAGCATCTGAACTGCTCGTTCAGTGTCGACGCCGTTATAGTGGGCCACAGCGCCTCTGTAGCTCATGACGCAGGCGGGCTTGGTCTTGGCGAACTCGAGGGCCAGGGCCTTGATTTTGGCCGCCGGAACCCCGCTGATCTTCTCTGCCCATGCCGGCGTGTATTTGGCGAGGTGTTTCTTTAGAGCGGCTATCTTTTCATCGGTCGTGGCATTGCGGTTCGCCGTCGCCTTGATGAACTTGAAGAAAGCCTCATCGTAAAGTCCGGCCTCCATGACCTCCCGGCACATGGCCAAAGCCACGGCGCCGTCGGCGCCCGATTTTATGGGAACCCATTCCGTGGACTTTGCAGCAGTGTGGGAAAGCCTCACATCAAAAGTGTACAGTTTGATACCCCGATCCACCACGGCATCCACAAGCCTTTGGGATGTAGGAATGTGATTGGTGTGGGCCTCCAAAACATTACTGCCGAAGTTGATGATGAACTTGGTGTTTTCGAAATCCCAATTGTCATAGTGTTTTCCCCAGGTCAGCTCCTGGGACGTCCATTTCCCGCCCTCGCAGATCGAGGTATGGTTGCCGACGGTCCCGGTGCCGTAAGCTCCTAAGAAAACACTCTTGACGATTTTGCTGGACGAGGCCTTCATGCGGCCGTAATGGAACATAAATTTTTCCGGATGACCCTCGTCACGCAGCTTTTTCAAACGCGCGGCCAGTTCGGTCAGGGCCTCATCCCAGGTCACCCTCTTCCATTTGCCCTCTCCCCGTTTACCGACACGCTTCATGGGATAGAGGATCCGGTCCGGATCATAGAGCTGGTTGATCCCAGCTGATCCTTTCGCACAGATCTTTCCCCTTCCTCTGATGGAGTCGGGATGGCCCTCCAGCTTGACGAGCCTGCCATCCTCCACATAGCCGACCATGGCATCCCTGGTCACGCAGTTCCAACAGGACGACGGAATCCTCTTCCTTTCCGCACCGGTCTTTGGTGAGAAGTCCTTGCCTCCCTTAGCGAGATCTACCGTCCCCGCCAGGGCCTTGGAGCCGATAGCTTTTCCGGAGGCCAGGACTGCAGCGCTGGCGGCCGCAAACTTAAAAAGGTCACGGCGTGTAAAATCTTTATTCATTTCACTTTCTCCTTTCTTTTAAGCAAGCTGATCGACCCATGCTTCGTTCTTCTCATACTTCTTTTTGGCGGTTGTCATCTTTTTAAGCGCCCCTTGGGGATCGATGTAGAAGAGCATGGGAACCGTATTTTCTGCCGAGAGCAAAGTCGTTTCGTTTCGTTTTTGTTCGAGTCCGAACGCCTTGACCAACTTGGAAACTTCGCTGTTCGGATCGTTCAAGTCGCCGAAAATCCTTGCTCTTGGCGGGCACGAACTGACGCAGGCCGGCACCACCCCATTGTCGACTCGGTGCTGGCAAAACGTGCATTTGACGATGGCCTGCTTCGTCTGATCCTTCCCGGACTTGAGGCTCATGTCCCAGTTCCTGGCGCCGTAAGGGCATTTGTCGATGCACTTGCCGCAGCCCACGCACAGCTCGTTGTCGAACAGGATCATTCCGTCGGGACGCTTGTAGGTGGCCCCGTAACGGTACCTGATCGTTTTTCCGTCTGCCGTCGTAAACTTTTTTCTGCCTTTCGGGTATTCCGGACAGATTTTCACACAGGGCGGAACTTCGTCTTCCTTGTTCCCCTCGCAGTGGTTGCACAACCTCGGCAGGAACAGTTTCTCTGCCTTAGGAAACTTGCCATGAACTTGCTCGTACACTGCTGCCCTAAAGGCCCCTAGGGGCGTGTTGTATTCGGCCTTGCAGGCGACGGTGCACGTCCGGCATCCAATACACCGCCGTAGATCTACAATGAAGGCCCACCTGGGCGCCTCGGCCTTAGCGGCGATTGCCTCGCCGGCAGGCACCAAACCTGCTGCCGCACCAATGGCAGCGACGCCCGCGCCTTTGAGCACCTGACGTCTCGAAAGATCGATATTTTCCCTCATAGTTTCCTCCTTTTCTTGAGACCTCTGTAAAACGCTCCCTTTTGCCCAATCTTCCGTCTTCGCTAACCCACCGTCGCTAAAGCTATGGCGCGGCAAGAGCTACGACGGGACAAGCTGCTTCAGACTCGGATTTTAGTCCTCAAAATACTTCGAGTATTCCTGTGGCTAAAATCCTCGTCTTCATTAACCTTGACCAAAATTGAGCATTTCTCAAAGGTCTCGCTTTAGTGTTAAATGAAATTGCCGGTTATATCCTTAATCAGCATCTTCCAGGTAATCGAGAAGATCCTCGTAACTCGTCATTGCCGCATCGAGGAGGTACATGGCGTATTTCTTGTTATGAACGCCGTTACCGAACTGAACCAGATTGAAGGTCTCTTTGCCTTCCTGAAGCATCTTTTTCGCCTCCGACACTTTTTCGGGCGTCAATCTCGCCTCAACTTCGGCCAGGGCATCCAGGGCCTCTTTTTCAATCTCTCTGGTTTCCTGCATGACATCATCCAGCTCTTTCTTCCATTCCTGAAGCAGGTTCTCACGGCCCTTGTGACAGGCCACACAGGTCTTGGCCGAGGCCTTCAGGATCTTTTCTCCCTTTTTCGTGACCCCTGCTTCCTGGTGGCAGGCCATGCAATTTGCTTTGGCGATGAAATGAAAGCCGGGTGTCTTTGGAACCCCTTTCCGCTTCTCGCCTACTCTCAGAATACTTTGAAGGCGGTGGGGTTCGGGGTGGCAGGCCGTGCAACTATCTATGAGGAACTGATTGCGCATCAGTTTTTCGTGGAGTGCATGCGTGGGTTTCTCTTTTGGAGGAGATTCGATCGAGGTCTCTTTTGCATCGGCCTTTTTGTGAATGATGGGTTGGTGACAGTCGAAGCAGCGCGCGGTTTTTACGGTGACATGCTTTTCGTGCATCAGCTTTTTGTTAGCCCATTCTTTGAGGGACTTGGGTTGGTCGTGACATGATAGGCAATTCTCTCTCTTTGTGTTTCCAGCTCCCAACACGAGCGCCGCTTTGAGCACACCATTTTCGAAATAGGCTTCGTACTTTGCTCGACCCGGGGCCTGGATCATTTCGTAATGACAACTGCCGCAGGAAACCTTTTCGTTTTTGAGCATCTCATGGGTGATGGGTTGCTGCCCCGAGGTCTGGATGGGTTTTTTGGGGAGTTCGTGGCAGAGTTCGCATCGGCCGCGGCCCTCGTTGAATTTGACGTTTGTAAAATGGCAGAGATGACAGGATTGTTTGCTTACCTCGAATTTCTTTGCTTCCGTTTCATGCTGATGGCAACTGGTGCAATTGATCTTTTGCCCCTCAATCTGTTTCTTTTCGTCAAGGTGGGGTTCATGGACAAAGGGAACCTTCTCGGTGAATTTGATTTTCTTGGTCTTGAACTTATCGTCCGGCCTGCTGTGACAATTTGACGTCATGCAACTGGCGTCAACCACTCGAGGCCTGGTCTGCACTGAATTGCCTCCGAGCTTGAGGTAAGAGAACCGATCAGGAGGGTTTTTAGGAATATGCGTGACCGGTTCTTCAACTCCCGATGCCTTGGGCTCGTAAAGGGATTTCATCCCTTTGGGCGGGTAGTGGCACTCCACGCAACCAAACTTGTTGTGTTTGCCCTTTTTCCAGAGTTCGTAGCCTTTTTGCACAATATTCGGGTAGGTCAGGACATGGCAGTAGCCGCAGAACATCTGCGGTTGAGGGATATCCGGTTGAGGAAGTTCGGTGACTATAGACCCCACTTGCTCTTGACCCAATGTCGTGCCGCATAGGATCAGGATAGAGATCACTGTCAGAATAAGAGCTCGTCCTATTAAATTTTTGTCACTCATATTGAAGATTCTCCCCATTAATCGTCCAATGTAGATGTCATCACCGATTCACAAAACTTCGTACGCAAAAGACGAGCTCCTCGGGATCAGGTGGATTACTGAGACAAGCGCAAATATGGGTGCCGATAGACTCTTTTAATTCCGGATGGACTGGGCGACTTGATAATCCAATGATAGGTAGATCCGGATTTTGCTTTCTGAGTTGGGTAATAAAGCGGTTATCCACAGGTAAACCATCCAGATCCAAAATTACCGCCAGCCACTTTCCACCTTCCAGGCTTTTTTCAAGGTTTCCTAATGAATCCAAGGCAATGGTTTGATACTTCTCTCGCTCAAGCAGCGCACATATAGTTCGGCTTGATTGAGCATCGGCTTCTACCACCGCGATTGGTTCATCCATCGCAAAAGAATCCTTAGTGTTTGGTGGGTCATACTGAGGTTTGTGTCTACCACAATGTGGCAAAACATGTGCCAAAGACCGCAAAAATCAGAAAATTGTGACAATATTTTGGCGAATAGGGCAGGGGTTTAGGTAAGGTTTTGAAATTACAGAAAATTTACTCTGTATTTTTCCTTCCAGATATATAGGAATGGGCCTGGAGGGCGTTTTATTCCGATCTCTCATTCATGGTTATACTGCTGGCAATGTCCGAACATCGGACACGGTAGCAACCATGCAGAATTTCTGCCCTAAAAAAGGATGGTTACGCCTGTCCGGGATTTGGACACAATTTGTCCAGTTACACTGTGAAAAGACAGTGCCCTTTTACGAATTTACCCTATTAAGGCGCATTTCTTAGAAGCAAATCGGATAAGATCAATTTGAGAGGGGTGATCAAGATATTGAGATAGTGGTGTTATTTGGGGGGGGGTAATTAGTGCTTGGTTGGATCCGAGATCTCGTATTTCTTGAGTTTCTCATAAAGTGTACTACGGCTGATTCCCAATCGTTTGGCTGCCTCTTTCTTGTTCCAACTGCACCCTTCCAAGGCCTCCTCTAATAGATCACGCTCGTGATCTGCAATGGTAGGCACCCTGCGATTCTGAAGGGACGATTTTGCTGCAGCGGTTTGAAGAAAATTCGGTAGATCTATTGCCTCAATCTGTTTGCCCTTGGCGAGAACGGCGGCATGTTCGATGGTATTCTCTAACTCACGAACATTTCCGGGCCATGAGTAATCGAGAAATAATTTCATAGCATCGGGAGTGAATCCATTGATTTCTTTTTCTTGTTCAGAAGCGAACTGGCGCAAGAAATAGCGCGCTAACAAAGGAATATCATTCTGTCGTTCCATTAAAGGCGGCATGTGAACGGGAATCACGTTGAGACGGTAGAAAAGGTCCTCACGAAAACGACCTTCCCTCACTTCCTGGAGAAGATTCTTGTTTGTGGCTGCCAAAATGCGAAGGTCTACCGCCTGGGTCTTTTCACCGCCAAGACGTTCGAATTTCTGGGTCTGGAGAACTCGCAACAGTTTAATCTGGGCCGATGGGGATATCTCGCCGATCTCATCCAGGAACACGGTGCCACCGTGCGCTTGCTCAAAACGTCCCAGTTTTTGCCTTGTCGCGCCTGTGAAAGCACCTTTTTCATGACCAAAGAGTTCACTTTCCAAAAGCGTGGCCGGATAGGCGGAACAATTGATCACGATGAACGGTTTATCCTCTCTAGGGCTCATTTCATGAATGGCCCGTGCAACCAACTCTTTACCGGTCCCGCTCTCACCTTGTATGAGAACAGTGGCATCAGTAGGCGCAATGTCTTCGATCAGCTTGTAGATAACCTGCATTTTTGGATCCTTGCCGACGATACCGCTAAACTCCGCTGTTGTTTCAATTCGCTTCCGCAGGTCGCGCGTTTCTTCCTCATGTACGACGGCCCGCTTAATCACCCCAGCGGCCTGATTCAGTATCAATCCAACTGAATCAACCTCCTCAATACTGCATCCACAGCCTCCCGGACAGGCGATGATCAGGGCACCAAAAGATTGGCTATCGTGATGTAGGGGTACGATTGCCTGGCGTGCTGCTTCCTGAAAATAACCTGGCACGAGTGGAGGCGCAAAAGCATGTTTCTTTTTGAAGGTAACTTCCTTTAAGCCTTTTAATCGTTCTTCTGTCGTTTGGATAACCTCCGGATCTTTGAATGTCTTGCAGCCCTTCTCGAATACCGAAAAAAGGTGATCCCGATGGGTGCTGAAAATCAAAAGACCCATGTGACCGCATTTCAAAATCTGTTGGAATCTATTGATTAGGAAGATACCTACATCCTTTAGGCTCTGAAGAGCACCAATTTCCTGAACAATACCGCAAAAAGTTCGCGTCTGATGGTGGGCACGCTCCAGCTCCATGGTTTGTTCTTCAAGCTTATTGGTGTAGTCTTCAATGCGGGCAACCATATGGTTGAAAGAGGTAGCGAGTCTCCCTACCTCATCGTTTCCTTCAATGTCTGCCCTTACGCCGAGCTCGCCTTCATCAATCTTTTCCGTAGCGTGAGCCAGGATCCCTAGGGGTTTTGTAATACGTCTTACAAAAAGGAGAGTGCCTGCCAAGGCAAACAAAAGAACGACCAATGTGAGTGCCGTCATCTGTAGCCACAACTTGGTCATTCGCTCCCTATAGGGTTTCTCCGAAAAACCTAGGCGTAGGACTCCCGCCTTTCCGTCGAAAATAGGTGAGGCTATATCCAAATAGCGCTCGCCCGTCGAAGCAACAACTTCCTGATAGTTCATTTGTCCATCTGACTTAAGCTTGTTGACATTTAACAACTCAACCGGAAAACCCTTTGAAAAGTTATGGGCAACGACTTCGTCGCTTTTATGGGCAAAGAGGTAGGCAATGGAAGGGTTGCTTCGCATCTGGTGGTCCAGCATTTTTTGGAGGGCCACTAAATCATTGATGAGAATCTTGTCAGCAGCTTCAAGGGCGACCGCGTGTGCAAGGTGTTCAGCCTGAGCTGTCATCGCCTCTAATAGACTTCGGCTGTACCGCTGCGTCACCATTAACGATATAAGTATACCGCTGCCGATCACGAGGGCGGACACTGCTAGAAGCAACTTACTCTTAAGGCTTCGCGGACGCATGGTTTTTATCCTCCAAAAGGGCCACTCTCTGCTGTATTAGCCGGATGCTGTCGTACCATTTTTCATTCGCTGGGATAATCCGATCTATCATCAACTCTTTAAGGATGCTCTGCCCGTCTTGATCCTTGTGCATGGAAAAGAGCAATTGCTGGATACGTTTTTTTAGTTTTTTGGATAAAAATCTGGAAGAGACAAGGGGCGGAATCCCATAGGGCTCTGATTTCCTAATGACTCTGGTTTTGGAAGTAAAAATGGGGTCCCTATGGTGGTAGTATTCCCAGATGAGACTATCGACAGCAGCACCATCTACCAAATTTTTAGCGACAGCCATGATAGAGTTGTCGTGGCCATAGGTGAAAATGGTCTTCCCGAAGAACGTATCAGGCGTCTCTCCAATCTGCGCCAGCCAGTATGTTGGGACCAATTTTCCGCTATTCGAATCAGGATCCGTAAACGCGAATACCAAACCTCTAAGTTCATCTAGAGAATCATAGGTGTTGTTTTTGTTGACAATTAGGTAGGATTGGTAATTGTGTTTTCCTTGAACCTGTGGGGTTGCTAGTAGTTCAAATCCATATTTGTCTTTGCCGATCGCGAAGGGCCCTGAACAAATGAATCCTACATCAATCTTTCCCTTTTCAAAGAGTTCATTGATTTCACCATAGGTCTTGCGTTGTATGAGTTCGATTTTTCGACCGATCTTGCGACCTATATAATCCAGGAGTTGCCGATAATAAACGAACGTCTCCTTCGGAGAAATCATTGCCCCTACAGCTACTCTCAAGGGAGAATGGCTGGCTGATTCCGTCTCCGAACGTTCCATAGCTACGGTTTTCGAGAAGTCGACTGTAACCGCGTCCGTATCACCGCCGCAGCCATAGAAGGTGAGGGATATCGTCACAATAAGCGTTTTCAGAAAAAAGGATGCATTATTGATTTGTAAAATTCTTAGGACCATATTTCACCCGGGATGGTTTAGAATTTGAAGGTTTATGTGAGAGGTCGGCCCTGGATGAATGAATTTCTCTTCAAGTCATAATATAAGTGGCCAATTGATATTTGTACCACGGTGTGGTAATGACCGTCAAGAATGATTCCTATCAAAGGGAGAAAACAGAATCATGCGTTACTTCAATCTGTTGTCCAAGGCAAGAACCCATTCCTTTCTCTTGATTGTCTCTTTCCTCATTTTTTCCTCTCAGATTTTAAAAGCGGAATACCCATTAGCTGAAATGGACCCGAAGGGTTTCCCTATTCCAAATACGGGATGCCTTTCAACTGGGACATGCCATGCCGGTATCGAACCCATACGAGGACACGATTCCGGTATGGCCAAAAAGATCTACGAAATGGGCGGAAAGCTTGGGGACCCTAACGGCTGCGTGATCTGTCATGGGGGAAATCCTAAAGAACAAAAGAATCCCAAGACCGCACACACGGGCGCTCCCGAAGGCAGTCCTATCAAGGATTTTAATCGTCATGCCGCATCCATGTGGATCAATGACAAGACCTGTGGACAGTGTCACGAAAAGTGGGTCTATGCCCTGAATCGATCTGTCATGCAGACAGAGGTGGGGAAAATCCAGGGCGCCCTCTGGGGATGGGGAACCATGGGCACCGGATATGCCAAGCGATTCGGCAATTACGACGTGGAAGATCCTGACGGGACGGTTCCGGTCTTTGGCACCAAGGCCTACAAGGGATATATGCAAAAACTTATGAAGGAGTACCCGCATAACTTTCCTTCCAGCCTCGAAAAGTTGCCCGAAATCGATCTGGGAACCATTAAAGAGCGTCCTGAACAGGCGGTCCTCACCTATATCCGAACGGACTGCCAGCGATGTCACGTGGGCGTGCGCGGAAGGGACAAAAGGGGTGATTTCAGGGGGATGGGATGCGCTGCCTGCCATATCCCCTATAGCAACGAAGGCTTTTATGAAGGCGCTGATCCAAGTATTCCAAAAGACCAAAAGGGCCATTCTCTTGTGCATTCCATCCAGGCGTCCCGAGAAGCCAAAGTTGTTGTGAACCAGAAGGTCTATTCGGGTATACCCCACGAAACCTGTGTCACCTGTCATAACCGCGGTAAGCGGATCGGCGTATCTTTCCAGGGACTCATGGAATTCCCCTATGGAACTCCCACTTCGGAATCCGGCGGAAAAATGCCCAAGCTCCATACCAAGTACTATCTGTTTATAAAGGATGACGTTCACCATCAGCTAAAAAGCAGGGACGGCAATCCTGAGGGAGGCTTGCTATGTCAGGACTGCCACTCCACAACCTCAATGCATGGCAACGGCAATATCTCCGGGACCCTCCTGGCGAATATCGAAATAGAATGTTCCGACTGTCATGGAACGGCTTCGAAATTTCCATGGGAACTTCCCCTGGGCTGGGGTGATGAATTCGGAAAAGAGCCTGATCTGAAAAAGCCACGCAATGTGGCCCATGAAATACTACAGATCCAGAAAGAATTTAACACGGCGTACCCGGGGAAGGATGGCTACCTGCTTACGGCAAGGGGTAATCCCTTTGGGAATGTGGTTCGGGATGGTGAAAGGGTGATCGTCCATTCCGCAAGCGGGCTCGACTTTCAAGTGCCGACCCTGAAATCCCTCCGGCTCAAAAACAAATGGCAAAATCCCGACAAAGCCATTGCTGCAAAAATAAAAGCGGAGAAGCATTTGAAGAAACTGGAATGCTATGCCTGCCACTCCGCCTGGGCCCCCCAATGCTATGGCTGCCATGTGACCGTCGATTATTCAGGGGGGAAAAATTCGGTGGATTGGATCGCGTCCGGGAATAGACAATTTTCTGACGGCCATACCGCTGAGTCAAAAAGAGATGGGACCGCCCTGAAGACGCCGGGAAAAGCATCGGAAAACCGCAGCTATCTTCGCTGGGAAGACCCCGTGCTTGGTATCAATGGGGAAGGGCGGGTCAGCCCGATCATTCCAGGTTGCCAACAGATCACAACGGTCGTCGGTCCATACGGTAAGATGATTGTTCAGAACAAGATATGGCGGACCCCATCCCATCTTGAAAATGGTGGACCGCAAGGTCAGCGGGGCATAGATATGGCGCCGGCGGCGCCACACACAACATCAAGAAAACCGCGAACCTGCGTCTCCTGTCATGCCAGCAGCAAAGCTCTCGGTTACGGCACCCATGATGGGAGATATCTTAATGCTTACACCCAGGGCGTCCACGTGGATATCGCCACGGCAGAGGGTGATATCGTGAGCCGGGCTGCAAAATTTCAGATTTCACCCATCCCTGATTTGCCGATGGATCTTGATCAGGTTATCACCCGGGACGACCGACAATTGCAGACCGTCGGACATCACTGGCCCCTCTCCGGCCCTCTACCAAAGGAGATGAGAGATCATATGGAGCAGATAGGCACTTGCATCCTATGTCACAAACAAATCCCTTCAATATCATTTGGTACCGTACACAAAAGGGATTTTCATTCTGACATCATGGGACGATTCTGGCCCGGTGGACAGGACTTCCATAGCAGATCCAACCCCAAGGATTTGGGACCTCCCTTACCAAAATAATGGGTTTTTTCCGTCATTTCCTGCCTATCCTTATTATTTTCGTGTTAGACTCTTAAATCATTGATACCCGAGATTTGCGAGAGAACCGTCGTCCTCTGATTTAGGGTGGAAGACTTAAGGGGATTCTAATAAGCGATTGACCCATGACGTTTACTACAGAAAGAAAATATCCGACAGTAGACCAGGTGAGTGATTCAGAACGAATCAGAATGGTCAGGGAGATATTCGCGACCATCACCGATAAGTATGATTTTCTCAACCATCTTCTCAGCCTGCGGCAGGACATCGCATGGCGACGTTTTGCCGTTAAAAAAATGCGATTTTTCCAAACCCATCGCTTCCTCGATGTAGGCACGGGGACCTGTGATTTGGCCATTGAGACCGCCATGCGTCACAGGAATGTTCAAGTATCGGGATTGGACTTCGTGGAGGAAATGGTTCTTTTGGGGAAGAAAAAGATTGAAAGAGATGAATTATCCCCTAGAATAGAATTATTGAGGGGTGATGCGTTGCACCTCCCTTCCCCTGGCGATAGTTTTGATGCGGCGGGTATTGCCTTTGGGATTCGAAATATCCCTGATAAGAAAAGGGCTTTACAGGAAATGATGCGGGTTGTGGTTCCCGGGGGACAGGTCTTGGTTCTTGAAATGACCTTTCCGCAAGCCCCATTTTTTCAAAACCTCTACAGCCTTTACTTGAATAGAATCTTGCCTTTTCTTGCTCGGGCCTTTTCCCCCAACCCGGAGGCCTACTTTTACTTGGGAGATTCCATCATGGATTTTCCCACTGCCAGAGCTTTTGCTCGCCTTATGGAAAGTGTTGGATTGGTGAACATAGAAATGTATCCGTTAACCCTCGGTATTACGTACTTGCATATCGGCCACAAGCCGAAGTCCTGTTGACAACAAATTCAGTAAAGGAGTATGGACTATGGATACGGTAAGCACCGGTCTAAATCAACAGACGGGGAGCAGCGCGAGAAGTATTTATCGTAACTGGTTTTTGGCCTGCCGACCCTGGTCATTTACAATGACCGTTGTATCCTTGAGTGTGGGTTCTGCCCTTGCTGCGATCCAGGGCGATTTTTCATGGGGTCTCTTCTTTGTCGCTCTCTTTGGTATGATTCTCATCCACACCGCCACAAACCTGAACAATGACTATTTTGATGTGCGGGGCGGCGTCGACACCTTGGACACCTCAACGGCGCAATATCGCCCGCATCCTTTGCTCGAAGGACAACTTGAGCCTCGCCAGGTTCTTATCGGTTCCATTGTATTTTATGCTTTGGGTGCCGTCGTGGGGCTATACCTGGCTGCGACACGAGGCTGGATCGTTCTGGTGATCGGTCTTTTGGGCGCCCTTATCAGTGTCGGATATACAACGCCGCCTTTCAAATTCAAGTACAAGGCCCTAGGAGAAATTGTCGGGTTTCTGGTGTGGGGCCCCCTCATCGTTGAAGGCGCCTATTTTGTACAAACACAGACCCTTAGTGAATCAGTATTTTGGGCATCACTTCCCCTTGGGGGACTTATGTCTCCCATTCTGTTGTCCAATAACCTTCGTGACCTGGAATATGACAAAAGGAAGGAAATTCTGACTTTGCCGATTCTTATGGGAAAACAGAATGCTTTAAGGCTTTACGTGACACTCATTTCTTTGTGCTATTTGGGCTTTCTTCTGATGTCTTTGGCAGGTCCCTTGCCTCTGTGGTCTCTTATTATACTGATCTCCTCGCCCCTGCCTTTTTTCGTCATACGAACCATGTTCAAAGAAATCCCCACAAATGCCGATGCCCGCACGGCGCAGATCTTCAACGCTTGTGGCGTTCTTCTTGTGGTTTCTTTGGTTTTGGAACGCCTGCTTTGAGGTATCCTCACCCGGCGAAAGCCAGAGTATTTCGCTCAGATACACCCGATAATGAGTTGTAAGATCGAAAGGAAAGCGTTTCCCTTTGCTCTATATTCTTCATCAGAAAGGATTTTCTATGACAGACTTTAAAGATAGTAGATCATTATCGCCGCTCTGTTTTTGGAGCATTTTCGCTCTCATTTTTCTAATGGCAATGACCCCATTTACGCAGGCTCTCGCTGAAAAACCGTCAATCAAAATAGGCTTGCTCTATGGGCTGACAGGCGTTTATGCCTTTCCATCCAAACACGGCGTTCAGGGGGCCAGGCTGGCTTTTGAAGAAGCAAATTTTGAGGTCGCCGGAAGGAAAATCAACATCATTGTTGAAGACAACCAAGCACCTAAGGTCGCTGTAGGCGTGACCAAGGCAAGAAAACTCGTTGAAAAAGACCACGTTCATGCGATCATGGGAATCATTTGGAGCCCTACGGGCATCGCAGTGAGCGATTACATGAAAACCGCTGAATTGCCGCTGATCCTGACAGAATCTGCTGCGCGTGTCATCACCCAGGCAAAGAGACATCCCTATGTATTTAGGACATCCTTTTCCAGTGGACAGATGACCCTGCCCTTTGCCGAGTATGCCGGCAAGACATTGGGTTTTAAGCGCGCTGTGACCTTTACTTTCGACAGCGTCTTTGGACGCGAGCAGGCCGGCTATTTTGCTCAAGGATTCGAGAAAGGAGGCGGCAAGGTCATCAGGCAAATCTTCGCTCCCGTGCGAACGCCTGATATGGCGCCCTATTTGGCGCAGATTCAAGTACAAGATCCGGACGTTGTGTGGGCCCTTTGGAGCGGTAAAGCAGCAATCCAATTTCTTACCCAATACGACGAATTCGGATTAAAAGACAAATACCCTTTGCTGGCCTTTGGCACCCTCGTTGGAGAAGAGGTACTGGCTCAAGTTCCTGATGCAGCGGAAGGGATAATGAGTTATTACTTCTATACCTCTGCTTTTGAGGGACCCACGAATAGCAAGTTTGTCAAAACCTATACAGAGAAATATGGAACGAAACCTCCCTCCTATGCAGCCCAAGGCTACATCACCGCTAAGGTCATTCTTCAAGCGATTCGAGCCATTGATGGCGAGGTGGAAAACAGGACGGCATTTCTTAACGCCCTTCGCAATGTCAAATTTGATGAAAGCGTTCGAGGACCTTGGCGGTTCGACAAATATCATAACGCGGTCGCAGACTTGTACATTCTGAAGGCTGTGAAGGCTAAAGATGGAGAATTGCGCAACAGAATTTTCCACATCCTCAAGGATAAAGAACAGTACTGGCCCAACGGCAAACCCATTAACTAATTCGGCGTCTCTGAGCAGGGTTTCCACATCCTACGTGATGTAATCCAATTATTGTTGACCCTATCGCTGCATAAAAAACATGGCAAAATAATATCAAAGTCAAGAATATGAGGGCTTTCAGTTTCATGGACATATTTTTCTGGAATCAACAAATGATGAAACAAACACGGCTAAGCAAAAATTGCCATGTTTTTACCCTGCGGGAAAGCAGAGGACACCACATCTCCTTCGTTGTCAAGGGTTCGCAGTAGCCTACTACAATTTCACCTCTGACGCCTCGGATCCACGGCATCCTCGACTTTTGCAGCGTGAGGGTTGACGGAGCGGAAATGACATATTGGGGTTTACTGGCCATTACGGGCCTCTCATTCTCAATGCTTCTCTTCCTGCTCTCCTCCGGTCTCTCCCTGATATTCGGTTTGATGCGCATCATCAATCTGGCCCACGGCGCATTCTATCTTGTCGCGGCATACGTTGGATTGACCGTTATGAGAGCAACGCAAAGTTTTCTCCTCTCGCTTATCGTTGCAACCGCCTTGGTTACCGTGATCGGCCTCGCCATGGAGCGCGGGTTTTTGAAACGCCTCTATCGCAAAGAGTTGGCTCAGGTCCTGCTGACATTCGGATTCCTCTTAATACTGAGTGATTTGACTCAATGGATCTGGGGCGGTGAACCACAGATCATGCCCAAGCCGGCCCTTTTTGCCGGCGCTATCCATTTAGGCAACATGACGTTTCCCAGTTATCGTATTCTTGTTATTGTTGTTGGTCTTGTTGTTGCCGCCATCCTTGGCGCCATCCTTCAATTCACTCCCCTTGGAACTAAACTTAGAGCCGGCGTTGATGATGCCGAGATGGCGCTTGGTCTGGGTGTGAACGTACCCCGCATCTTTACGGGAGTCTTTGCCGCCGGGGCCTTCCTTGCCGGTCTAGGCGGGGTTATGGGCGCACCGATCATTGGGGCAAACCTGGACGCGACCTTTGAGATACTTCTTTTTGCCTTTGTCGTCGTTATTGTTGGCGGAATTGGGAGCTTGAAAGGGGCCTTCCTTGGAAGTCTCTTTGTCGGGCTGGTTGATACTATTGGAAAATCACTGTTTCCTGAATACTCCCTTTTCACGGTTTTCGCGCCAATGGCCTTGATGCTGGTGATACGGCCAAGCGGGCTTTTCGGCAGAAAATGAAAGGACTAAAACAAATCATCATCATATTGGTGGGAGTCCTTCCCATGATCCTTCTTCCCGCCTTTCTATCCTCCTTCTACCTGGGGCTGGTCACCGAAGTCCTCATTTTCGGACTTTTCGCAATGAGTCTCAATCTTTTGGTCGGATACTGCGGCCTTCCTTCCCTGGGTCACTCTGCCTTTTTCGGCACAGCAGGCTATACCGTGGCACTTCTATCTATGAGTTTTACTCAAAACGGTTGGCTGTTGATTCTTGGCGGATTAATCATGGCCGGTATCACATCCGCCCTTTTTGGATTACTGGCTCTTCGAACCCGTGGCGAGTATTTTTTGATGATTACGCTGGCCCTAAGCCAGGTTTTGTGGGGTCTCGCATTTAAGCTGCGCAGTCTTACCAATGCAGAGGATGGGATCACAGGCCTTGTCCGGCCCAACCTCTCCTTGCCCTGGTCATTTGCTCATGATATTTCGTTTTATTTCCTCACTCTGATCTGTGTCGCATTAGCCGCTGTGCTTCTCAGCGTGATCATTGCGTCGCCCTTTGGGCAAGCGATCCGTGGCGTGCGGGAAAACGAAATACGCCTTCAAGTGCTTGGCTACAATGTATGGCTGTGCAAATATTTCGCTTTCATTATTTCCGGCATATTTGGAGGCCTAGCCGGTGTCTTATTCGTCTTTTATAATCGCTTTGTCAGTCCGGCTGATTTAAGTGTCATCCTATCTGCGAAGGTCTTGCTCATGGTGATTCTGGGCGGGGCTGGGACATTGCTTGGTCCCTTGGTCGGTTCCGCTCTTCTCGTTTTTTTAGAAAACGAGATAAGCTCGTTGACGGAGCGTTGGTTGCTGATCTTGGGAAGTATCTATGTGATTGTCGTGATGTTTATTCCCGAAGGAGTATGTGGGGCAATAAGAGCAAAATGGCGGAACATCAGAAAACAGTAACGGCCCTTGCGGTCAAAAACTTGAGAAAACAATTTGGGGGAGTCAGTGCCCTCAATGATGTGAACATGGAAGTCGCAGTGGGCGAACGAAGAGCGATCATTGGTCCCAACGGAGCGGGAAAAACCACCCTGTTCAATATTATAAATGGCGCAATACGTCCGTCCTTTGGAAGGGTGCTGATGTATGGCGAAGACATCACACGGTTGGCCCCACACCGGCGCGCCAGTCTAGGGCTGGGCCGTACCTTCCAGATTAGCAATCTCTTTCCACAACTATCGGTATTTGAAAACCTTCGTCTGGCTCTCATGGCTGCCCATGGCGTGCAGTTTTCGATGTGGCGATCTGCTTCTGCTTTTAAAACGATCCAACATGAATGCGAAGACCGTCTCAGAAAATGGGATTTATGGCCATTCAGGGATGATATAACGACCAACCTTTCCTATGGGATTCAGAGGCGGATGGAAATAGTGCTTGCGCTTTGTTCGAAACCAAAACTGCTTCTCCTTGACGAACCCACAGCGGGCCTATCGATTGCCGAGACAAGCAGTATTTTGAATGCCGTCCGCTCGCTTGATCGAGATACGACCATTTTGTTCATTGAGCACGACATGGACGTAATGTACGAGTTGGCGGACAATATCACTGTGCTCCATCAAGGGACTGTTTTGGTCCAAGGATCTAAGGAAGAGGTGCGGCATAACGCCCAAGTGGAAGAAATCTATTTGGGGACCGCATCTGGGCAAATGGCATGCTTGAGGTAGAAAACATCCATACTTATTATGGTCCCAGTTACATCCTCCAGGGTTTGTCCCTATCGGTCGGGGAAGGAACCGTCGTTTCCGTGCTCGGACGAAATGGTGTAGGGAAGACCACGCTCATTCGGTCTATCATAGGATTCACCCCGCCACGGCGTGGCAGAATCCTCTTTATGGGGCGAGACATTACTCATCTTTCTCCCCATAAAATCGCACGGCTCGGCGTCGGACTCATACCCCAGGGGCGACGCATATTCCCCACCATCAACGTCGGAGAGAACATCGAAGTCCCTCATCGTGGCAAGCGCGAAGAAGGTTTTAAGTTTAGCTTGCAAGGCATATGGCGGATTTTTCCACGACTTCGAGAGCTTGTTACCCTTAAGGGCAACGAGTTGAGTGGCGGCGAACAGCAAATGCTCTGCACCGCTCGCGCGCTTAGAGGAAATCCGCAGCTGTTACTAATGGATGAACCTACCGAAGGTCTTGCGCCCTTTTTGGTTCGGAACCTGGGCCATCTCATCGGACAACTCAAACAACAGGGGCTTTCCATTATCTTAATAGAACAAAATCTCCCCTTTGCTCTGGAGTTTTCTGATGATATCTACGTCGTAAATAAAGGCGCAGTCGTTTATCATTCGCCGCCCCGCGATCTTATGCTGAACGACGAGATTAAATCACGCTACCTTGGCTTGGGTTAGCTTGGATCCGAATTCAAAGAGTTCAAAGGAAAAAGTCCGAAGACTTCACCTCTTCAGGAAGAGACTGGTGAATCCTAAGGCATCGAGCCGGAAAGGCATGCTATTATGGCAAAAAAGGCTCTTTGGCGGGGAGATTATTTAACGAAAATTTCTTAACATCCACAATTGATAAGATCCGGTCCTGCAATCTTCCATTTCTTGATCTGCTTATTGACCTTCTTGCGATTTTTCCAAATATGCGCAGCGATGTGCCTTAGCGCATCTTCCGCTTTGACCTCATCACCCATGAACTTAATCGTGCCATCATTGCATTGAAATATCCTGCCCTGGAAAGGGTTGAAATCAACTTCCTCTCCGCGAAGCGATCTCAGGATCAGATCTGATACCTTTTCCGCATCTTCCATCCCTTTTATTTCAGATATCTCAACGCTCACACCGGTGATCCTATTTCGTAAACATGGGCAAGAACCCTTTGGGTAAAGCGGTTATAGACTCTTGAACGGATTGCAGGGTACCGAGGAGCCTTGTATACATCATGGCCAAGCCGATGTTTTCCGCTAAAAGCGCTAAAGAATCCAAATCCCTATCTGATATATCCCATGGCTCATGGTGATAAAGTCTTATTGCTCCAATCGGCTTTTGCAGAAAAATAATGGGCAGAGCAGCAATACTCCCGATCCCCTCCTTTTTTGCATCCTCCGGATATTGAAGGAGGTCTGTGTTGTCGACGTCCCTGATGACGATTGGCCCTCCCTTTAACAGGCTTCCAATGCTTTTATCCGCCATAATCGGGCCTTTGCTTTTGTAGTCGTTGCTCAAACCAAAACTGGTCAATATTTCAAGTTCATCCGTTTCCGGGTTCAAAGCAAAAATGGTACACCCTTTGATTTCCAGTGCCGCAACGAGAAGCTGTGTTAAATGATCGGCCATGATACCCATGTTGTCGGATTCCGCAATAGCCCGTGTGACCACCTTAAAGATATCTATGTTTATTTTGTCTTCGCTGCTCATCGGTTCCCTCCTTGTTGGCTGCCAGGGCCGGAAGCCTAGTTCATAAGACGCATACCTTCGTATTCTATATTGACCTTTTCCTACTGATCTCGGTTTATCGAATCCATAACAATTAATACTGCCCTGCCACTTAAGTAACAACGCAGACGGTTATGTCCTTTGAAGCGTTTACTATCTTGCTGAAGACATTGCCGGTGAAGAAACGGGTTACCTTGCCGGGTTTGTGGTTTATAACAAGCATGTCATATTGCCCGCTCAAAGCGAGATCTACGATCTCACCGGCGATGTCCTTGGTCCTGGGTTTGAAGATGTAGCGTACCTGGTCTTCAGAGAATCCATTTTCCAGGAGGTTTTGCTTGGCGACCTTTAGACCGGCCTCTTGCTCTTGAATTCTTTGGGAGAGATAATTCAAATTCCCCTTAAGCTTATCCATGACCGGGCTTTCACGGGTTTCAATCTCGGGAACAGGGGTGTAGGCATAAAAAAGGGTGATTTCTACATCGCTTGGACGGGAAAAATGTTGGATGACAAAATTCAAGGCCTTATGATCGTAAGCGCTAAAATTATAGGGGAGCAATATCTTTTGGCTGGCCATGTTCTCCTCCTTTCAATCGGAGTGGCCCCCTCAGAGGAAGGGATTTTTCGAATATTCACCCGCCCTTATGGGAAGGAAACTTAATTAAATATCATACCATTCGAAAAGACACCTGTGAAGGATTTCGCTTAAGAATTTTGTCTTATTAATTATTGACAGCAATACCACAGTGTGGTAGCGTGT
>CAYWMP010000062.1:23177-29150 GCA_964459445.1 uncultured Desulfobacteraceae bacterium | reverse complement strand
CTTCAACTACTTGATATTATTTCTTAGATAGGACAGAACAAAAACACCCTGTGTCTTGACCGGTTTTTTATTGACAGGGAGTCTTCTTAATCGATAAACTACAAGTTTATGACTAAAACCCCGAACGGGTGTGAAGATGTTTGAGAGTTTATCTGAAAAACTAAATCGGACTTTTAAAAAACTGAAAGGTCACGGGAGGTTATCTGAGAAAAACATTCAGGAGGCCCTCAAGGAAGTCCGCATGGCCCTGCTGGAGGCGGATGTCAATTACAAGGTGGTCAAACAGTTTGTAGGGGAAATTCAAGAAAGGGCGGTCGGGAAGGACGTTCTCGAAAGCCTGACGCCGGGCCAGCAGGTTATCAAGATCGTCAATGATGAACTCACGCAATTGATGGGGGCAAATAGACAGGAACTCAATCTCTCGGGAAGGACCCCTTTCACGCTGATGCTTGTCGGCCTTCAGGGATCGGGCAAGACGACAACAGCCGGGAAATTGGCCCTCTATCTGCGAAAAAAAGGCAGGAATCCCTATTTGGTGCCTGCAGATATCTATCGGCCGGCCGCCATAGACCAGCTAAAAAAACTGGGTTCACAGCTCCAAATCCCTGTCTATTCACCGGAGGACAATCTCACGCCCGAAGATATCTGCAAGGATGCGCTTTCAAAGGCTGAGAGCTCAGGTTCGGATATTTTGATTATGGACACAGCGGGGCGTCTCCACATCGATGAAGACCTCATGGCGGAGCTTGAAAGAATCAAGGAGCGCGTTGATCCAACGGAAATCCTCCTTGTTGCGGATGCCATGACGGGACAGGATGCCGTGAATGTGGCTGAGCAATTCAATCAGCGTCTTGACATTACCGGAGTCGTACTTACAAAAATGGAAGGCGATGCTAGGGGCGGCGCCGCCCTATCCCTTAAGGCCGTAACAGGGAAGCCGATTAAATTTGTTGGGGTGGGCGAAAAGCTCGATGCCCTTGAACCCTTCTTTCCCGATAGAATGGCATCGCGAATTCTGGGTATGGGCGATATGCTCACCCTTATCGAAAAGGCCCAGGTGGAGTTTGATGAGAAAGAAGCCCTCAACCTGGAGCAGAAACTCAAGAAAAGAGATTTTGATCTTGAGGACTTCCGGTCCCAACTCAAGCAGATCAAGAAATTGGGATCCATGGAACAGATTCTTTCCATGTTGCCCGGTATGGGACAGATAAAGCAGTTGAAAAAGCTAAAACCCGATGAAAGGGAATTGGTCAAAATAGAGGCCATTATCAATTCGATGACCGGGGAGGAACGGCGCAATCACAAGATCATTAACGGGAGCAGGAGAAAAAGAATTGCGCGCGGAAGCGGCACAAAAATACAGGATGTCAATCGTCTGATTAAAAACTTTGCCCAGACGAAAAAAATGATGGAGAATATCACCAAAAAAGGTTTACCGAATATTGGATCGCTTCTTCATTAGACACTACTGATTTCGAACGGAAGGGGGTGGTAAAGGGAATGGCTGTGAGAATAAGATTGGCAAGAATGGGAGCAAAGAAGAAACCTTTTTACAGATTGGTTGCTGCTAACTCAGAAGCGCCAAGAGATGGAAAATTCTTAGAAATACTTGGAACCTATGATCCGATGAAAGACCCGGCTCAAATAACGGTTCAAAAAGACAAGGTTAACCGTTGGCTTGAGCAAGGGGCCAGTGTGTCAGGATCAGCAAAGGCAATTTTGCAGAAAGAAGGGTTACTTTAAATAAAATTCTTACAACGACGAATTCAAGTGAGGTGGTGGTGATATCATGAACGGAGGATTAAATGAGATGAAGGAGCTGATTGCATACATAGCGAAGGCGTTGGTAGACAAGCCGGAAGAGGTCGTTGTAACCGAGATTGAAGGAGAGCAGACCTCTGTAATCGAGCTGAAAGTAGCCAAAGAAGATCTGGGAAAAGTGATCGGCAAACAGGGACGGACTGCCAGAGCAATGCGGACCATACTCAGCGCAGCTTCCACCAAGATCAATAAGAGATCGGTTTTGGAGATCATCGAGTAACCTTGGATAGGGTTTCTCTTGAAAACCTTCTCCTTGTGGGGAAGATCCTTCGCCCCCACGGTCTGGGTGGACTCTTGAGAATACAGTCTTATGCGGAATCCGAAGAGTCCTATAGGCGTGCCGGGACGCTTTATCTTCAAAGGGTTTCAGGGGAAACCGAATCACACAGAGTAAAATCCATAAGGCCTCACAAGAATAATATTTTGTTGAAGCTTGAGGGCCTGCATTCTGTTGATGAGGCAGAAGGATACCGGGGAGCGTCCATTTTCATTAGAAAGGACGCTCTCAAACGTGATAGCGACGATGAATTCTTCTGGCATGAACTGATAGGTCTTCAGGTGTATCTGAAAACAGGCAAGTACCTCGGGGATATTACACAAATACTAACCACGGGCAGTAATGACGTCTATGTCGTCGGCAAAGGGAAGAAAGAGGTTTTAATCCCAGCCATCCATGATGTTGTGGAAGAAATCGATCTGGATGGCAAACGCATGATTATCACAGAAATGGAGGGATTGCTGAATTTGAATGAGGTTTGATATTCTCACGTTGTTTCCGGGCCTATTTGAGCCCTTCCTTGAGGAGAGCATCCTTGGGCGCGCTATCAAGGAGGGAAAGGTGGATATCAGACTCACCAACATTCGAGATTTTGCCAAGGGCAGACACAGGGTGACCGACGACCGTCCCTACGGCGGCGGTGAAGGTATGGTCATGAAGCCCGGTCCGATTTATCGTGCCCTTGACTCCGTTGAAAAAATCAGTAAAAAATCAATCGTCCTATTGCTTACGCCCCAGGGCGAATCCTACGATCAGTCAAAGGCGTGGGAATTATCCCGCTTGGATCAAATCATTATGATCTGTGGTCGCTACGAGGGGGTGGATGAACGGATAAGATCGAATCGGATAGAACTTGAGTTGTCCATTGGGGATTATGTTTTGAGCGGCGGCGAATTGGGAGCGATGGTGGTTATCGATTCTGTAAGCCGACTCCTGCCCGGCGTCCTGGGGGGTGAAAGGTCAAACCAGGAGGATTCCTTTGAAGATGGCCTTCTGGAATATCCCCATTACACCCGGCCCAGGGAGTTCAAAGGCAAAGAGGTGCCGTCTGTTTTGCTTTCGGGGGATCACGAAAAGATTCGCCAATGGCGAAGAACCCAAGCCATAAAGAGGACATTGGAAAGGAGACCGGATTTACTCAAAAAGGCCAAACTGGGCGAGGAAGACAGGGCCATCCTGACGGAACTACAGAAAAAAGGCCGTCGCTCATAGTTTCTGGATGTGCACGGAACGCCAAACCCTGGGCAGAGAGCGAATGGTTGCGAGCTAAATATAATGCGTCTCTATATCGGGCTGGTTCATTATCCTGTTTACAACAAGAACTTAAAACGAATAGCTTCCGCAATCACGAATTTTGATCTTCATGATCTATCCAGGTTGGCCAGGACCTACGGAGCCAAAAAATTCTTTGTCATCACCCCCCTGGAAGATCAGCAGCAATTGGCCGAGCGCATCATCAGACACTGGAAGAGCGGGTACGGCGCACAATACAACCAGGACAGAAAAGAGGCCTTTGAGTGCGTCGTTGTGGCCCAATCTATTGGGGCGGCATTAGAGGAAATATCGGTCATAGAGAGCGAAAGGCCGCTAATAATCGCCACCGATGCCTCGAAACAAAAGGCAAGGGGCCTTACATACCGCGAAGCTGAAGATCTGATCCGTGCCGAAAGGGGCGTTTTCATTTTATTTGGGACTGCATGGGGGCTGGACAGGCAAGTTGTCGAGGAAGCGGATTATGTCCTGGATCCCATTGAAGGGGTCACCGGTTATAATCACCTATCGGTTCGGACAGCCGCCGCCGTCATTTTGGATAGACTTACAGGCAGATGAAAAAGGCCGCTCGCTCGCCGAATACCCGAAAGGGAATAATCTGATTTGAAATGAGCGATGAGCTGAGATAGGAGGAGATATGAATATCATAGAAACCCTTGAGAAGGAGCAGATGCGAGGTGATATTCCTGATTTCAAGCCTGGCGATACCATAAAGGTTCATGCCAAGATAAAAGAGGGTGAGAAAGAGAGAATACAGGTATTTCAGGGTGTCGTCATCCGCAAGAGAAAAGGAACGACGGGGGCGACCTTTACGGTTCGAAAAGTCTCCTACGGCATTGGCGTGGAAAGAATTTTTCCTCTCCATTCACCGAATATCGATAAGGTCGAAATCGTTACCAGGGGCAGGGTGAGAAGAGGACGGTTGTACTATTTGAGGAAGTTGAGAGGTAAAGCTGCCCGCATAAAAGAAAAGAGGATGTAACATCTTTTCGTAACGGGTGTTCTTGAATAATTCAGCAGATAACCTACCGTTATTTCCCAAGCATGAGATCCCCGGGGAAGCCGATCCTCTTATGCATGAATCCGTGGCCCGAAAGGCCGGTTTTGGTGTTCCGGCCGGAGTGGATGAGGCCGGCCGGGGACCTCTCGCGGGCCCTGTAGTGGCTGCCGCAGTCATCATGCCTAAGGGTGTTATTTTAGAGGGGGTCAAAGACTCGAAGCAGATGAAGGAGGAGGCTCGAGAAGAGGCTTTCTCCGTCATAAACCATACTGCCATCGCTATCGGCATCGGCGTGGTGTCTCATCTTTATATAGATAAATTCAACATATTGAAAGGGTCTCTTGAGGCCATGAAGAGGGCCGTATCGTTCCTCGATCCGGCGCCCGATTGCCTCCTGGTGGACGGGATTCATGCCATTCCGCTCCCCCTTGTCCAGAAATGTCTGAAAAAGGGGGACAGGCGGAGTCACAGCATATCGGCTGCCTCTATAATGGCCAAGGTATACAGGGACAGGATCATGGATTCATACCACGCCCTGTTTCCAGTCTATGGTTTTTGTAGAAACAAGGGCTACGGCACCGCAGAGCATTTGAAGGCCCTAAAGGTGCACGGCCCATCACCGGTACACAGAATGACCTTCAGGGGGGTGCCCGTCTGAAGGGAGCAGCGGTGCGATGACCAAAGAGAGGCAGGATCTAGGACGACTCGGGGAGGATCTGGCACTCGAAAGAATAAAGAGCCTTGGCTATAAATGCTTGAGTCGCAACTATCGATGCGTCCTTGGAGAGATAGATCTTATAGCCAAAGACGGAAACACCCTGGTCTTCATTGAAATCAAGACGAGAAGAGGAAAGAGCCCCGGTCAAGCAAAGGAGGCCGTGACGGAACGAAAGAAGCGTCAACTTTCAAAATTGGCGCTCTTCTATATGAAGGCCAATGATTGCTGCGATGTGAGATCCAGATTTGATGTGGTTGCCGTGAATCTGGGTCATGGACGAAAAGAGATCGAAGTCGTGAAAAACGCCTTTGAGATGGCCTATTAGGTATCTGGAATAGGGTTGAAGACTAGAAAAAGAGAATTGAAAACCAATGAGGCGGGCACTCTTTACGTCGTTTCAACGCCCATCGGAAATCTCGAAGATATCACGCTTAGGGCCCTAAACCTTTTAAAAGACATAGACCTCATTGCAGCAGAAACCGTTAAGCATACCAGGGCGCTCTGCAGACACTTCGGTATAAAAACCAATATCATCAGCTATAATCAGCACAACCGAAGAGTCCGAGGTCCCGAACTCATAAAAAAGCTGAAATCCGGTCGGCATATTGCCCTTGTGACCAACGCAGGGACACCGGCCATATCAGATCCAGGGGTTTTTTTAATCAACGGGGCCATAGGGGAAGGTATTGAGATTTCCCCCATCCCGGGGCCTTCCGCTTTGACTGCGGCCCTCTCCGTGTCAGGAATTCAAAGCAATAGATTTCTTTTTTTGGGATTCCTTTCCAACAAACCGGGCAGCAGGCGAAAAGAACTGAAAGGGTTGATATCCGAATCAAACACCCTGGTTCTGTTTGAAGCGCCGCATAGACTCAAGGCGACCCTGAC
>CAYWMP010000062.1:0-23077 GCA_964459445.1 uncultured Desulfobacteraceae bacterium | reverse complement strand
GGAAATCAGCACCAAGGATTTGGCAAGGAAGATTGCAACAGAAGAAGGCGTTGCCTTTAGAGCGGCCTACAAGATCTGCTTAGCTGAGAAAAAGAGGCTGGAAGCAACGGATAAATAACCATTTACCCCAGTAAAAGACCATCTTTCGAGACATGGAGTCGATCAGGAAGATAACAGTAAATAACGATCTGGGCCTGCACGCAAGGGCCGCCGCCAGAATCGTTGAATTGGCCGAGCAGTTTGAGTCGAGCCTTTTCATCACCCGGGATAGGAAAGAGGTAGATGGACGCAGCATCCTCGCCATTCTTACGCTGGCTTGTCCCAAGGGTACGGAGATAGAGGCCAGGGCCGTGGGTGAGGACTCAGAGGCCTTGTTGGAAGCCCTGGGAACGCTTCTTGGTCAAAATTTCGGCGAAAATAAATGATCGATAAACAGAAAGCACGAAATCATCTACTCAAAGGTATACCGGTATCTCCGGGGATCATCATTGGAAAGGTACGCCTTGTCGATCGTTCGCGAGTCAAAATATTCTATCAGTATCTGATCGGGGAGAAATCGGTCGACGCGGAGGTGGAGCGTTTCAAAGAGGCCCTGGATTCAGCAAAGGAGCAGATTTTGTCGCTCAAAGACGGCATGCCCGATCAGATCAGGGAGCACGCTTTTATCCTTGATACCCATATGATGATCATGAATGACAGCATGCTGAGTGATTCCACCGTGAACACCATTCTAGAGGAGAGAATCAACGCAGAATGGGCCCTCAAGAAGTCTGTTCAGAACATCAGGCAGCTTTTTGAACAAATAGATGATGAGTATATACGAGAACGAATCAATGATGTAGAGAATGCAGCGGAGAGAATACTAAGGAATCTATCAGGAAAAAACCATGAGAGTCTGGCTGAGATAGATGAGCGGGTCATCATTGTGGCCCATGATCTTTCCCCGGTGGATACAAGCGAGATGAACGTGGGCAAGATCATGGGTTTTATCACAGATAAGGGCGGGAGAACCTCCCACACGGCCATCATGGCTCGATCCCTAAAGATCCCTGCCATTGTCGGCCTGGAATCGGCCACAAATCAAATCCAGGACGGGACGCTCATCATTGTGGATGGCAATGCGGGGCAGGTTATTGTTGATCCGGATGACGAGACCATCATCGCTTATCAGGAAAAACAACTCGAACACCAGCGATATGTATCCAGTATCGTAAGAACGAGTCATCTGCCGGCCGAGACACAGGACGGTCGACGCATCACCATCAACGCGAATATAGAGTTCCTTGAGGAAGTTGTGGTGGCCAAGGATCACGGCGCAGAAGGGATCGGGCTCTACAGAACGGAGTTTCTTTACCTCAGAAGCAAGGGATTGCCCCAGGAAGACGAATTGTTTGATGATTACAAACAGGTCGCGGAGATCATGGCACCCGATCCGGTGACCGTAAGGACCTTGGATTTAGGGGGAGACAAATTTTCATCCTATATGTCTCTGAACAAGGAAATGAATCCGGCCCTGGGACTTAGGGCCGTACGCTTCTGTTTGAAAGAACCGAAAATCTTCAAAAGCCAACTCAGGGCCATACTGCGGGCCAGCGCCTTTGGCAACGTCCGCGTGATGTTCCCCATGATTTCAGGGTTGCAGGAGATCCTCAAATGCAAGCAGATCCTGAAAGACGTGATGAAGGATCTGGACAAGGCGGGCATTGAATATAATCGTGATATTCAGATCGGCATCATGATCGAAATCCCTTCCGCGGTGACTATGGCCGATGTCCTTGCAAAGCACGTGGATTTTTTCAGTATCGGAACCAATGATCTCATCCAATACGCCCTGGCCATAGACAGGATAAACGAGCATGTTGCCTACATGTACCAACCCTTCCACCCCGCGATTATCAGAATGATTCGGCAGGTGGTTCAGACGGCAAACAGGGTCGGGGTAAGCGTCGCGCTATGTGGGGAAATGGCCGGCGACCCAATGTGCTTACCAATCCTCCTTGGGTTGGGACTGGATGAGTTGAGCATGAATGCGGGCGCAATTCCGGAAATTAAAAGTACGATTCGCGCCATCTCGGAAAAACGGGCCAAAACTGATTTTGAGGATGTACTACTCGGCCTCGATACTGCTGAAAAGGTCCGTGATTTCATCATAGAAAACATGAAACCCTATCTGCCCAGTGCGGAGCAGAAGGGCTACTACGACCATGTGCATTAGGTGTCTATATAAACTGGGATCTCAAATATTTTTAAAGCTTATACACGCTGTAATGTAATTTGCGAACTGATGCTAGATGCTTGTTCCTGGATGCTGGTTGAAGATTCCGCTTTCGGGGAAATGAGGTAGATAACGATCAGTTTTTGTTTTATCCAGTATCAAGCAACTAGCAACCAGCATCGCTTCGCCTAAGCACCATTTTAGATATTTCATCCCTCATCCATTTGAAGGGAAGATTCGATAACTCCACAAAACCATAAACTAAATCTCAGCGAGAACGTTGACAGAAAAAAAGAAAAGAATCGTATGTCAGAACAAAAAGGCGGCATACGATTATTTTATTGAAGAGGTCTATGAGGCCGGCATGGTCCTTATTGGTCCCGAGGTAAAGTCCCTGAGGGAGGGGCGTGCCAACCTGGTGGACAGCTATGCCAGGGTAAAGAGAGGTCAGGTCTATCTCCACAACATGCACATCAATCCCTACCCCTATGCACACTACATGGACCTGGATCCCACACGGACCAGAAAATTGTTGATGCACAGCAAGGAAATCAAGCGACTCACAGTAAAAACCGAGGAAAGGGGGTATTCCCTGATCCCTTTGAAAGTTTACTTCTCCGGAGGTTGGGCCAAAATCCAGCTCGCATTGGCCAAGGGAAAAAGAAAGGTGGATAAAAGGCGGTCCATCCAGGAGAGGGATCTCAAAAGGGAGATGGACCGAGAGAGAAAAAAACAGGGATATTGACTATTTGACGAAAGTGGTTACAATATTCTCTGTTTCCCACCGCTTATGCATCTCATTCCTGGGGGCGAAACGGTTTCGACGGGGATAGAGAAACTTAAGCTGCATATCGAGGTTCCGCCCAGCTCGTAAAACGGGTGGTATAAACACAAACGCAGACGATTATGCGTACGCCCTAGCCGCTTAAGACGGCTAGCGTCCTCCCGATCTTTCCTGCGAGATCGATTGAGGGCGCCGACACAGCAGGATAGCCGATCCTACCGGCCTATGGGTAGGTAAGGCGAATACATCCATAGGCTAGTCCCGTGGCAACCTGGTCCGATAGGAACCCTCGGGGCGAACATTCTATATCGGGCTATATATGTAGACGCTTAAGTGGAATATTTTCGGACGGGGGTTCGACTCCCCCCGCCTCCACCATCCTTCGCTCGTTCACTTCGTTCACGAGCTACGGATGGCAGGCCAACAAAATTCAAATAAAACGAGTGAAGGATGGTGTCATCCATAGCCTTGTGCGAAGGATGACTTTTTTGTGCAAACTCACTTCCACTAACAGGCCCTCCCCGTGCACTTCACTTATATTCTGGAAAGCCTAGCTAAACCAGCTGAACGGTACATCGGTCATACATCTGATCTCAAGAAGCGCCTGAAAGAGCATAATGCCGGAAAGTGTAACCATACCGCCAGCTTGAAACCCTGGAAACTTAAGCTTTACATTGCTTTTGAAACTTTAAACCAAGCCCGCGGATTTGAACGCTATTTGAAATCCGGGTCGGGTCATGCCTTCGCCAACCGCCATTTCTGGTTTTGAACACCAATCCCACCGCTTTTCTCCTCGCTCATGGCAGGCCACTAATCACGAGACAAACAGGATGCCCTGGTTCATATATATTCTGAAATGCTCAGACCTCTCCTACTACATAGGCCACACCGATAGTCTCCAACGACGAGTCAAACGGCACAATGCGGGCCGAGGCCCCAGATACACGGCGGTTCGCCGTCCTGTCGAACTGGTATATTCCGAAGAGGAGAATTCTAAAGTGGCAGCTATTCATAGGGAACAACAAATCAAGAAATGGACCCGGGCAAAAAAAGAAGCTTTAATCTCAGGAGATATAAAAGCATTGCACAGCCTTTCTCGTTGCCAGAATAAGATTCCAAAACCCAATCCTCAAACGACATCATAGGTTAGTCTCAATGTAATATTAGATTTTGTGGGATTCTTGGCTAGGGAAAGAACTTTTCCACTCCCGATGAGATCTTCGAAGATTTGAAAACCTAATCATTCAATCATCACCCAATGCCCCCATAACCCATACGCTATGCCCAGATTGCATGCGAAAGCTCTATCCGAATTTAAGGGAAGGGATTACATACGAAGATTCTTGAGATTGAATTCAATCCTATTCGAAGCTAGAATCCGGAGTGATTTCGTAACCAATTGAGCGGTATCCGGTAACGCGTCTATCGTACATTCTGGAAAGCGTCGGCACGTTAAGATCAGCATAATCGTAAATTAAAACATCCTTTTTCATGTCGTGCGTTCTGTGGAGACGCCCAGCATACTGCGTCAACGTCCCCTTCCAGGAAATCGGCAAGGTCAGAAACAGGGTATCCAGCCTTTGGTTATCAAATCCCTCTCCCAGATATTTTCCGGTTGCAAGAATGACTTTTTCTTCATCTTCTGGAAGACTATCAAGAGCTCTCAAAGCAGATTCTCGCTGCTTTTTACCCATTCCTCCTTTCAGGACAATCACATTCTGGATTTTTCCATCGATCATGGTTTTGAGTTTTTCTAAGTGCTTTTTTCGCTCGGTGAGGATGAGGGGAAATCGACCATTTGAAACAGATCCTAGGATGTCCTTGACGATCATTAGATTTCTTTCTTCGTCATCTATCAAGGCCGCATATATTTCGTGAATCGCGGAGTACTTCTCAAGATCGAATGAATGTAGAATTCCGAAGTTTGTCTTTCTTGTGATTACTTTATGAATAAATGGTCTTTTTGCAGCCTGTTTTTTGTCATCCACTTTGAAACGAACCGGGCCGCAATTCATAAAGATAATCGGATGGTGGCCGTCTTTGCGTATAACTGTCGCAGATAGACCGGTAACGTATTTTGCTTTACTCTGCCTTGCGACGATTTCAAAACTCCTGGCAGAAATGTGATGGCATTCATCCACCATCAGATGCCCATATTCCGCCACAATATCATCAACAACGCCCTTTCTGCTGATACTCTGAATCATGGCAACGTCGATCAATCCCGTCGGTTTTCGTTTACCACCGCCGATTTGTCCAATCTTTTCTTGGTGAAGATCAAGAAATGAACTGAGCCGCGCAATCCACTGATCGAGTAGTTCCTTTCGATGAACAAGAACAAGCGTATTCACTGATCTCTCTGCAATCATAAATGCGGCAACAACGGTTTTCCCGAAGGCTGTGGAGGCAGATAATACGCCTGTGTCATATTTCAGCATGACATCAGTTGCCAATTTTTGATCCGGGCGCAATGCACCATTAAAACGTACATCTATTGGAATACCGCCGAATCGCTCATCTGTTATTTTGACACGGATGCAAAGCGCTTGAAGCAGATTCAATGCGTCATCCAGACACCCACGCGGTAGACCGATGTATTTCGAAAAATCCTCACAGCAATGAACAATTCGGGGCTTATTGAATGTCGGAAAACGCATGGCCTGAGCCCTAAAGAACTCTGGATTTTGGAAGGCAGCGAGTCGAATCAAACGGTTCAGAAGGGCCGGAGGTAACACCTTCTTTTTGATGTAGATTTGGTTTCCAGTCACAATCTCGATCTGGTCCGGCAATGGACCCTTGATTGGTCTTTCCGGTTTTCGTCCCGAAGGACTGTATAACCAGGGAGCAACATCATCTTCATCAGTACTCACATATCGAACGCCGAGCACACCTCCTCGATAGGCTGCTTTTTCTACGACGCGTTCAACTTCCCTCAAATTCATGCGCCTGATGGATGAAAGAAAAGCCCATTGATCTGGATAGGGATAAAAATTCTGATCAATGAATACGCTATTTCCTTTTTTGCGGGGCGTTTTTTGAAGCGGCAAAGCGATCAGATTGCCAAACCCGCCTTTCGGCAAGGTATCCTGGCTTGGGAAGAATCGATCATAAGAATCAAAACCCATTTCTGGTCGCGTTTCCATTGACTGTGTTAATATGAATGCGCCTAATTGCCTCGCTAGTTTTGAAGGGATAGTTTCAGAAAAAAAGATCCAGATGTGCCCCCCATTTCCCGATCTTGACCTTTCAAGGGCGGCAGGAACGTCAAACTCTCGGCAAGTTTCAAGATAGACTTTGGAATCCTCTTGCCATGTTTCTTTGTCGAAATCGACGGCCAAAAACAAACAAGTTTCGTCTGGCAGCAGGGGATAAACGCCAATAGTAAAATCCTTGGTTGAAAGTTTAGACTGATCCTTTCCCATTAAATGGTTTAGGATGACTTCGTCAGAAATAGGCATGAAATCGCGAACATCGCAATCAGCGCACTTAACAGCAGGTTTCCGGCATAGCCCCCGAATCCACTCATTTCGACAGGCAGGCTGATAACCGCTTTTTCCAGATTTTGCACTTTCAAAGCGTTTGGCAAAGACATCTTCTCGACCCCTGAATAGGGAACGGAAAACGGCTATCTTTTCTGCTTCAGAGGATTCCTTCGAGAGTCCAGTACAAAGTGTCTTCAAAGATTGGGGCTCGCCGCCATGGAATGAATTCCGAAGTGCTTTCAGCTTAAGGAGTTTTTTCTTCAGAACCGCCATTCTTCCGTCGAGATCGGTTAGTTCGTCTTTAGTAGCCTCAATTTGCTCAGTGATTGAATCCAGATATTTCAAAGCCACCATTTTCTCATCTCAATTAGCACCGAAGTACCAATCTAAAAAAATCCTCCTTCAAGATTTCACGCCAATACCATATACGTATTTGAAGGTAAATATAGACGAGTGTCAATCTATTTGCATATGGGCAATTTCTTGAAATGGACTTCCTAAGACCTTTTTGTTACAAAAAACGGATAGAAAAGGGCTTACCTGTTGAGAAAACGAGAAGGAAAACAATCGCTTCTGAGGATGACATCTGGTGTTAAAAATGCGCTCAGCATAGCAGTCAAGAGAGACAGCAGATCAATGGCCAGTCTCATCGAGAAACTAACCAAAGATCTTCTGACTAAAGAGGGGATCTCTTGGGAAGAGGATAGTGAAGAAAATGGAAGAGAAATTGCATTAGAGACGTAAAAGTAAATAGCTTCTTGACTTTTGGTACGGAGATGTCGATATAATTGGTAGCAGTTACATATAATTTTCAAACCATTCTCTCGCAATGAATTGAAGCATGGCAACGGCAATCACATTCGAAGAATTCAAAAACAGAAGCTTGAAGGCCGAAGGTACATTGACTTGGCTTTCTGCGCTAAAGAACAAGCTTTTGGTAGCTATGGCGACCAAATTCATGCTTTACAGCATGAAGAAGATTGAGCAGAGGACGGACTTGGAGAGTTGGGATAGGGAAACATCCGAATTGATTCTTTCAGTGCTCAAGAACCTCCACAACAAGTATCATGAAGGATTGTCGCATATGCTCGATCAGGGATTCCCTTTTGTGACGAAGCAAGATAAGATCCAGCTTACTCACTATAATGAGTTCTTGGAAGATGTGATCGAGTCCCTAGAGATAGGCTTGGATCCTCAGATCGCTTCGAAGATTGAAGATGCCGCGAAAGGAATAAACCCATCAAAAGAAATCCCTCCCTGGAGAGAAGTGATTGAGCAAATATAGGATCAATCCCACCTTTAAGCCTTTCTAAAAAAACGTAAAACACCTCAAAAAGAAATATTCAAAAGCAATATCCGATATCGAGAAGATTTTATCTGAACTAGAGGACCATGCCCCCTCTGGATTCATTATTCCTCATATCAATGCTCCGGTCTATAAAGTCAGATTCCGAAACACGAGCGCAACGAAAGGGAAAAGCGGCGGATTCAGATTGATCTACAAACTTGACGAAGAGAGCAAAATCAGCCAATGTTCGCTATTCCAAATCCGAAAAGAGCGATGTTTCTTTGAAAGAGCTCAAAGAAGCCATGGCCGCGCTTACCGATGAGTATGGATAGGGTGGCTCATAAACCAATTTTAATGGCTCAAAACCATCCTTAACAATGGAGCACCCTAGACCCTTTTAAGGCGCTTTTCCAAAAAGTTAAAAACCCCTTATTGAACCCTCAAGCCGTATGCGACTATTTGAAATCACTGGTGATACACTTTTAAGGGTGGGCATGCGCTTATTAATCGGTTTTTTGGGGCTTCTGAATAGGTAAGCAGGAATTTGCTCCTGGATGGCTTTGTGTTGGTCGGATTCCAGGTCCTTGCTCATCAGGAGAAAAGCGGACTTTTCCCCTTCCTTCGCAAGGCGATAATTGTTTCCGTGCTTTCCTCTCGTATGATGGGCAAGAAAAGCTATTTATTTCAATCCAACAATGATTGAGATAACGGTTATACCGAATCCTATGATGACTGGGATTGACCATTTCAATGACCGCACATCTGATGTTAGCTGGCTAATGCTCTGATTCATGGCATTGATGCTATGAATCATTTCTGAAAACGCCATTCCTTTCCTATCAATGACGTTTCGGACCTCTCGGTCGCTCATCATCAGCTTATCCTGAAATTCTCCTGAATAGGGCTTTTCTGCGGGCTCATTCAGTTTATGAAACTCAAGCGTTAGAAACCTCTCTTTATACGGAAGACTGATCGGGTTAGGGCTCAGATTCATCACCGTGACAAAGAGCCGTCCCCGGAATCCTGGATCGACCTGAGGACCTGTAGCCGCAAAAAGACCTTGCCTGGAATAATAAGACCTAATGCCGATTCTGGCTGCATGGTCCGCAGGCATCTCAACTTTTTCCAATGAAGTAATTACACCGAAGTCCCCAGCCTCAAGTATCATCAATCCTTTTTCTTCAATGTCTATCTTCTCCCTACCCTCAGCAGTCAATCCCTCCGCGCCAACCTTTAGATCATATGTGGCTGGCTCCACACAATTTTCGTCAAAAGGATCGATTTTGATATTGTCTTTTTCAACCGCTTCTTTTATTTGGGCATCGTTTAAAAGCATTCAGGCCTCCTTTCTTTGATATGATTCGATAGGAGATCACTCTAGACATTTCCGAGAAAACCACTTCCTTTTTAAAACTAATATTTTTTCAAAAGAATGTCATCACATTTTCCCATCTCATTCTTTTGTTCCGGGCTGTTCTTCCAGGCAAAAAAAATCCCGTGCCTTATGACACGGGAGTCCATGAAGCCGAAGCGACATGGAGATGAACCGATTGTAGATCGTATCGACTTTTCTTTACTCTGAGTCAAGAGTTTTTTGCAATTCGTTTCTTGCAAGCTGGATTTTGTGAAAATTTTTGTCAATAAAATCAATAAGTAATAATAAGGGCGAGGGGTTCGACTCCCCCCGCCTCCACCAGCCTTCGCTTCGGTGAAGACGAAGGAAGGCTGCCGCGACGTAGCCCGCAGGGCGAAGGCGGGCTTTCAAAAATCAACCAACTTAACACCAAAGCTACAGCTCGGCACGCCTGTTTTTCGATCCCATGTCATTCTATTACGTCTATATTTTGCATTCCGAAAAGTATCGAGACCGATTTTATGCGGGATTTACCGAAAACTTGGACTCGCGTCTCCGGGAACATAACTCCGGGCAATGCCCGCACACCGCAAAACACGGACCATGGCGGATCAAAACCGCGGTATCTTTCACCAATCGCATGAGAGCGCTTGACTTTGAACGTTACCTCAAAAGCCCATCTGGCAGAGCCTTTGCCAAGAAACGCCTCTGAATATCATTACGCAAAAATAGTTAGTTAATGTTTTCCTGGAGTCGAATGGTGTCCTGGGCGGGCAAAAGTATTTTTACATGTCGAAGGGCAATCCCACCGTTTTCTCCACGTTCAAGGAAGGCTATCTTTGGATCCTGTTCAATGAGGTTTTAAAGCTGTAACGCCCTCCAACAAAGTTGTCTAGATCTCCCCAAACCTCACCTGTTAACCCACCAATTAGTTTTGAACTATAAGTTAAACTGCAGAATCCGCTGGTTTAAAGAGGCAATGTGTCCGTCTAAGAATAGTAAGGATGAGGACAATGACGGTACCCCTAACAAATCTAAAAGGCCAAAAGAGTTCTTTCATGGAAATCCTGCGCAATGCCTTGAATGAGAAAGCGAAGGGAAACGCTTCAAAAAAGAATAGGCCGGTTCTAAAGTTTAGTGAATCAACTTGGGCGGAAACCATGGAGGACAGTTTAAAGAGGTCATCAAACCCAACGCAACCCGTTGAAAATGCACTACAGGATGAAGTGCGGACTAATGATACTGTTGTGAAGAGAGAGCTGGAAGACCATTTGCGAATCATGGCATGGGAAAGGCCGGGTCCTTATTATGAGATCACATTTCATAAAAACCGGTCGCTCGGTTTGATCAGAACAAGAACCTATCAGAAACAGCTGAGGATGAAGAGCAATGAAGATCTACCCTATCGTTCAAACGTCATTTGAGGCAGACGCGATGGCCGATGATTCAACGAATCTTCAGCCTGTTTGTGCGGGCTGTGGATTGATGCGAACCCCTCAAGGTGATTGGGTCCCCATCTCCGGAATCATTCAAACTTCACCCAATGCCCCCATAACCCATACGCTATGTCCGGATTGCGTAAGAAGGCTCTATCCCAATCTAAGTGAAGAGATTGTTTCCGAAGATATGGAAGATTGAATATCCCACGATTTGCCGTGGGGAGGAATGGCGGGGATGCGTCACTTCTCCAAGGCTTGGAAAAACAAGCAAAGGGGGCGTTTTTTGGGGGATCAATAGACCCTCTTTAATCTATTCTTTATTTAACGCCTTAAGCCCTTTCTTAGTACTCTGGATCCATTCCATTTCACTTACGCAGGTTTTAATGCCATGGCTTAGCGTCTGTTGCCAAAGATACCGTTCCTTTTTACTTCTCGCCTTGTCAAGCATGGATTTTTGATTCCGTCCGCGGTAATGCTCCAATTTTTTGCGAACCTTTTCACCGTAATCATCAAGCAATGCATTTATGTCTTCATCTTCGAGCAGATAGGCAAAGGCTATTTGAACCAGGGTTTTGTGTCGAACGAGAGGTAAATCCTGAGGCGTTAGTAGCCATTCTCTCAGTTCCTCTTTTCCCTTATCAGTGAGATGATAGATTTTCTTGTTTGGGCTATCTTCCTGGATGATGATCTTTTTTGTGGCCAGCCCCTCCTCGGTTATCTGTTCAAGTGTCCGATAAATCTGGCTATGGGTCGCAGACCAATAAAACTGGGCGGTTGAACCAAACTTTTTTTTCAGGTCATAGCCGGACAAGGGCTCTATATCGAGAAAACCCAGGATGGCATGTTTTAGCGACATCGTATGCCCTCTTTTTCATCGTTTAACCGACGATGGAGTAAATTAACAACATAAAAATTCATAAAATACTAATCTCCGGAAAACTAATCCACATTTATACAATTTCCTTGGTTTTATCAAGTATTCCGGCGCATTTTGGTCTTGGGATATTTGAAATAAATGACTTGAAAAAATATTTCGCATACGTATAATACGAATACATATAGTTGGTAGAAAGGCAAAAAAATGGCGCTGATCAATCCCACGGAATGCCCCTATTATCTCATCTCGCGGATCACCCTGTTTGTAACATCAGCCCTAAAGAAGGCCTTTGCTTCGGAAGGTGTGGATAAAGTAAAACCCGCATATCTGGGAGTTCTTTTGGCCCTTTGGCAAGAGGATGGGCTAAAGGCAATCGACCTTAGCCGAAGAGCCGGCCTCGAGCCTTCCAGTATGACCGGATTGCTGGATCGAATGGAAGGAGACGGTTTGCTTTACCGCTCCGCGGACCCGCATGATCGCAGGGCACAGCGTATCCATCTCACCGGGGAAGGCCAAGGAGCCAGAGACCCCGTGATGAATGTTGTAGACAAGGTATTGGCTGTTTCATTTGAAGGCATTTCCGAAGAGGAGATTTCACGAACAATGGGCCTGTTAAGACAGGTGATGGCAAATACTCAAAAAGGAATGAAGTCATGAAACAACAAAGGAACAGCAAGATGATCGGATTCACCTGCGCCTATACGCCGCTCCCATTGATACACGCCGCGGGATTTGTGCCCTACCGAGTGCTTCCCATGGGTGACTCACCCGATCAGGCGGGGCATTTGCTTCATGACAATCTCTGCCCCCATATCAAACGCGTCCTTGACCGAGCTCTGGACAGGGACCTTCCGGATCTATATGGGATGGTTTTTGTGAACAGTTGCGATGCCATGAGACGCCTTGCAGATGGGTGGAAAAGGGTTCGACCAAAGGATGCCCTTTTTCTCATCGATCTGCCGGCAACGGCGGAGGAATCATCCGTGACCTTTCTAGCGAATGAGTTTTCAAGGCTTTCGGAAGCACTTTCGGACTGGGCCGGACAGGCCGTTTCCCCGAAACAGATTGAAGATGACATTGAACGCTATAACGAACTGGCTGATGTCATGGGGATCATCGAGGAACGCATTCAGGACGGATCTTTGGGGGGTGGAAGCGCAAGAATGCAGGATTTTTATAACCGGGCTTCAACCGAATCCATTGAAGGTATTCTAGGTGAATTGAAACAAATTTTAGGAGAATCTGTGCAACAGTTCTCCAAAGACGAAGGCGTGCCGATCTATCTCTTTGGCAATGTCTTTTCCGATCCTGAGGCCTTTTCGCTTTTGGAATCCTGCGGGGTAAGCATTGTTGGCGACGATTTCTGCACGGGATCCAGACTATTCAATAGGATCGGTTCAGAAGCGCACGAAGATGTCTTTGGCAAGCTGGCCCACCATGTGCTTTTTAAGCCCCTCTGCGCCAGAACCCTTGATCCTTTAAGACCCGCCAAAATCGCAGAAAATCTTCTTGAGCGTGTCAGAGCCGGTAATGCCAGGGGCGTAATCGGACACACCGTGAAATTTTGCGATCCTTACCTGGATCGACTCCCTATGATTCGAGAAAAGTTAAGGGAAGCCAATGTTCCGCTGTTGTTGCTCGAAGGAGACTGCACCATGCGCTCCATCGGTCAACAAAGGACGCGAATTGAGGCGTTTATTGAAATGCTGAGGTGATCGATATGATGAAACAATATTTTGATACGCTTGTATCCGGAATTGAAGCCAGCCTTCAGGACAAGCCTGAAGACAGAAGCCCCAGGAAGATCTACGCCCTCGAAGTCGCAAGAATCGGCCAACGGCTCTATTCTGGTGATGATCGTGTGGCATGGTGCGGTGTGCTTGCACCCTTTGACCTGCTCGCCGCCATGAATGTCAATTCATGCTTTGTGGAGTTCGTGGGGGCCATGCTGGCAACAACAGGTGTTGTCGGAGAATTCCTTGAGGAAGCCGAACATGCCGGTTTTGGACCGGATACCTGCGGTTACCATAGAGCGGTAATGGGTGCTGCAAAACGAGGATTGATGCCGGAGCCGGATTTTTTGATCGCCACGACCTGCCCGTGCACCGGTGGCCTGGCGGTTATGGAAAATTTGGCTCAGCATTTTGGAAAAGACCTCTTTGTTCTAAATGTCCCTCAGAATCCGACAGAAGCAAATGTTCGCTATCTTGCGGATCAGATTAAGGGGATGGCGAAATTCGTGTCGGATCATACCGGTGAGCCCCTTGATGAGGAAAGGTTGCGGCAGGCCATGGAAATTTCCAACCGGGCTACGGAAGAGATGAGGGAGGTCTACCGGCTAGCCCGGCACGTTCCAACACCGGCGAACGGCCATATGCTAGGCAACTTCGGGATCGCAATCCCATTACTCTTCGGCAGGGAAGCCGGGGTGAACATCGCCCAAACCTATCGTGAGACATTCGATCACAGGATCAAAAACGGCACGCCCGGGGTGTCCAACGAACGCTTCAGGCTCATGTGGATTCAAAACAGGATTCAATTCAAAAACCCTCTGGTAAGCGTCCTTGAAAAGGAATATGGCGCGGTAATTGTTTCAGACGAGCTCAATGCCGTTACTTGGGAGGCCATAGATTTAGAGGCTCCCTATACCAGTCTTGCACGTCGGGCAATCTCGATTCCCTTTAACGGTGAAATAGCGCGGCGTATTAAACATCTTCAGAATCTCGCTCAGGAATATCGTATTGACGGCGCCATCAATCCCTGTCATTGGGGATGCCGGCAGGGTACGGGTTCAAGGGGGCTCATAAGCGAGGGGCTTAGGGAGATCGATGTGCCAGTCCTGAACCTTGAAGTGGATTGTGTGGATTCAAGGAACTTTGCAGAGGGGCAGATGCGGACCCGCTTGGAAGCCTTTATCGAGATGCTGGAGGGTAGGCCTTCTCCTTGGTCTTGAGACTGTGTCACAAAATAAGGAAGAGCATCTGTATTTTCTCATAAGGCGTTTTAACAAACTGGTAATGCTCCCTGAATAGCAGCACGGCAGGCCATTCTATCAATTCAAAGGAGTGGGGATCGGAGTGAGAAGGGGAAAAACAAGGAGATAAACGAGGTCTTAAAATCAAAAGAGGAAGTGTAAAAGTCAATCTTAATGTCTGGCAACGGAGGTGAAATATGAAAGGGTATTTGCGCTACAGTTTGCTTGTCTTTTTTTTCCTCATGTTGATCCCGTCGGGTTTGATGGCAGAGGATTTCCTTTCCCAGGCCGACGCGCTTTACAAGCAAGGGGGTTTAGAAAACATCAAAGCCTCGATAGACTTCTATCTAAAAGCCGTTGAGAAAAGCCCCAATGACTTTGATGCTAACTGGAAGTGTGCAAGGGCACACAGGGAGTACGGTGACAAGGCAAAGAAAAAGGGTTTGAAGGGATGGAAGAAGATCTGTGCGAAATACGGCAAGGAAGGTCTAAAATACGCCAAGAAGGCCATAGACCTCGAGCCCGATAAAGTCCAAGGTCATTACTATTATGGCCTTAATGCCGGGATTTATTCAGACGGGGTGAGCATCCTTACGGCCATCGCAGAGGGGCTGAAAGATAAAACGCAGGGCGGTTTTGAGAAAGCCTATGAGATAGACAAAAGCTACAACGAAGCAGGACCGATATTGGCGATTGGGCGTTTCTGGGCCGTCCTCCCTTGGCTTTTGAGGGACAGGAAAAAGGCACTCAAGTTTTATAGGGAATACCAGAAGACAGAATATTTCGCCAAAAAGGATGAGGGTAAGATATATCTCGCAGAACTGTTGTTGGCCCTGAAAGGAAAGGAAAACAGGGCCGAGGCAAAGGCCCTGTTGGAAAAGACCGCGCAGTCCGACGATGTGTATTTTTCAAGTTGGGCGGAAAGGCTTCTGAAAAAGCTTAAATGACACAGAGCGATTCGAAAAAAAGCAGAAACTTCAGAGGAGATGGAAGGAGAAGGTCTTCAATGCTCATACCAACCCTTATATTGGGCGTGGTTGCGGCGTTGCTGTTTGTCATCGGCTACCAAAAGGGCGGGGGACAGCATATTGCCGGGACCAAGATCGCCTTAAACATGATTGTTGAAGTGTTGCCCCTGTTGTTCTTTGCTATGGTGATTGCCGGCATGGTCCAAATCCTTTTGTCTCCTCAGACGATCGCTAAATGGGTGGGCGAAGAATCGGGTCTTCGCGGCATTTTCATCGGCTCAATAGCCGGCGGATTTTGTCCGGGAGGCCCATTCGTGAGCCTGCCCATCGCCGGCGGCCTGTTCCGCGCAGGCGCCAGCATCGGAACGATGGTGGCCTTTCTCACCGGGTGGTCGCTCTGGGCCGTGTCCAGACTTCCAATGGAAGTTGGCATTCTAGGTTGGAAACTCACCATGATTCGATTTGCGAGCACCCTCGTCTTTCCCCCCATCGCCGGCATCCTGGCACAGCTGTTATTCTCGGGTTCAAAAGGATAGAGATAACGGAAAACATCCCATAGCCCAGGATTTCCGCACTTGCCCTATGAAATGAATGACCTGTTGACACTCACCGAAGTTGACTCCATTCAGCCCTTTGCGTCAGACCCTTCCGCACTTTCAAAATATGTCCGGAACTCCGGATAGGCCTTATTTAACGAAGCCATCGACGATACCCCGGGCAATGTAAGGAATCGCCCTAAATGATCGTCAGAATAATAGGGCGGTAGATGGATGCAAGGGATCCAAAGGGATTGTCGAAATGGAGATCAATTGCAATTCTTTTTTGGCCTTGATTATAGGAAAGGAATGACCATCAGTAGATTAGAAGGAAGGTGATTTCATGAAGAAAAAAAACATATTTTTGACAACCATAATGATCGGCGGGTTCTTTCTTTTGGCGTCTTTGTATGGGTTTTCAGGAGTTGCAAATAGCGCAACAATCGGTTATCCGCTCAGCAGTGTTGAAGGTGTTTGGGAGGGAGAGAACCCTACTGTTTTCAGATATGCAAGGCACCAGAAGCGCAGTTATGATCGTAAGTATGACACCCATGCCTATAAAAAGGGATATAGGCGCGGACACAAGGACGGCTACCACGGATATGAAAAGGGCTATCGTTACGGACGCCATAGGGGCAATCCCTATGCCTATAAAGAGGGCTACGAAGAAGGGTATATCGACGGCCACATGTCCTATAAGAAAAAACACGAGTATAATCGAAGACATGACTATCCAAGGAAGCGCTATTACAAATATTACGAAAAGCACAATTATAGGAAAGGTTACAGACACAGAGGCCATTACAGACAACGTCCCAAGGGTCACGGCAAGATCATTTATGGGTATGGGTTTGGATTCCGCTATCGAAACAATTAGATTCAAATCATCATACCCACCGGTACGGCATTACCCCCCTGCCCATCGAGCATAGCGGTTACCCCATAAAGGCTTTTAAATCTTTTTAATCCTGTCTGCCTAAAAAAAACTCTCCAAAAATAAGAAACCCCAAAAGTTTCGGGGAGAAAATTCCGATATAGCAATTAAGCTATTCAATTCCCTCAATGCCCTGTTCATAATCGGATTTTCTGCAGAAAACACAACCCCGAGGAATCATTTTGGATTTTAAAACAATTACCATAGTTTTTGTCCCGGACGGTGCCGGCAGAACCAAGCAATTCAAGGTTCCAAAGCTCCTTTTTGTGGGTGTCGCCACCCTTTCTTTTTTCGTCCTGACATTTTTTGGAGGATTGGCCTGGGACTATCATGCCATCAAGTCCAATATGCCTGGCCTAGACAACCTCAAGCGGGAAAGCAATGAACAGAAGAGGCATCTAACCGGTTTGGTCTCTAGAATTGATCAAATAAGTTCAAGGTTGATGGCGCTAAAGGAATTTGATCAGAGATTGAGAATCATGCTTGAATTGGACCCGGGCGCAGACCAAGATTCCTTCCTTGGGATAGGTGGTTCCGATCCAACGATGACGGACTCTGATTACTCTATGGAAAGGGCCCATCAGAAGTTGGTCCGACTCATGTATCAATCCCTGAGCAACCTAGATTCCGAAGTGACCATCCGGGCAAATGAAAAGGCCGAGCTTTATAAGTTCTTTGAGAACCAGAAATCGCTACTTGCGCATACGCCCTCCATATATCCCGCCCGGGGCTGGTTGAGTTCGCGGTTCGGATATCGCATTTCCCCCTTTACCAATAAAAGGGAATTCCATGAGGGATTGGATATATCCGCCAAGATTAAAACCCCAATCATAGCTCCGGCAGACGGTGTTGTTTCATCAATGGGTTGGGATTATGGCTATGGACGCGTATTGCACCTGCGCCATGGCTATGGCATGAAAACCGTATATGCCCATCTCTCAAAAACCCTGGTAAAAAAAGGACAGTACGTCAAGCGCGGTCAAAAGATCGCCCTGATGGGCAACTCGGGGCGCAGCACAGGACCCCATTTGCATTATGAAGTCCATGTGAACGGAATCCCTGTTAACCCACTCCGATATATCCTCGATTGACAAACCACCTTTAGCATTCATCTGGCCCACGTCTCGTCAAATGCCCCTTCCCTCGCCCGGTTAAGTTGAGGTTGGCGGTTACCAGGAGACTTAGGGAACGATCTTCGGATCATTAAAAACGAAGATCATCTACTGAGAAAGATGGCGTTCTCAGTCTATTTGGCAAGACAGTTTGTAGGAAGAGTATCCCAGATGCCACAGTCAGGGTGGGAAAGAACGAAGGAACTGAAGGACAGTTTTAGAAAGAGAGTTTAATCATCTTTCGATGGATTGGGGGCACTCGAGGCCTCCTCGGCGGTGATGCCATAGACATTATCAACCGGTGGGACACCTCTTTTATCGGAAGAGATGATGATCTCACTATAAGGCGTTTTTTCATCGCGATTATGACTCACAAGCGCCTTAACAATGTCCCAACCGACCTTGCCTTCCTCAGCCATCCTGGTGATTTCTTCTAGAGCCGTTCGATTATCGAAGGAGAGGGGACGGTAGGGTCTCATAGACAAAAGGGCATCGTACACATCACACACCGCAATGATTTCCGTCATCTTATTATCCAGTTCAATGCCTCGCGGATAACCGGAACCATCCATCCTTTCATGGTGATCCCTTGCGATCGTTGCAGCCAGGTGATTCGGATCCTGAAGGCAGTGGCTCATCAGAACATAGCCGGCGGGTGAGTGATGCTCCAGTCTTTTCCGCTCCGCAACGGTAAGAGGCGTTGGCTTCTTCAAGATATCTAATGGGACGCAAATTTTGCCCAAATCGTGATTAGGGCCTATAGCCGCCTCATGGAAAAGTTCCATGGAATCAGTAAGGATATCCTTGGCCAAGAGTGTTGAAAGGGCATACACATTGAGAATATGGCTATAGGTATAGGCATCCTGTTGTTTGAAATAGTCCATAGATTGCAGGACAGGAAACACGACGTTGATACGATCCATGATATCAAAAACTTCGGCAACCTTATCTTTTTCGTTGAAGATAACATGATAGGGTGGTTGGGCCAGGAAATGAAGAAGGTCATTCCTTTGGGTCCCATATTGGAGTAATTGGGATGAAGGTTGGTTTTCCGAGGGCTTGTCTCTGGCTAGAAGATCCTGTAGCGCCTCCGTTGAGAGCATGTCACCGGCCTCAAAAAGAACACGATCTTCGAGTGTGCGTACAGGGTACTTGAGCGTAAGGCCTGACATGGGGGCCTCGAAGGGTTGTTAGGGACTTAAACCTAAAAGGCAGAGCCAATGAGGACTCTGCCTTTTAGGGTTTTTGGAGCATTTAAAAATGTGGACAATTTAACTAGGGTCAGAATGACGCTTAAATGGGGCTGTTAGTTACTCTGACAACAGGGCTCTCTCCTAACTATAATTAATATGCGTGATATCATACATATATAGATTATATTTGTCAAGCTTTTTATATAATTTAAATATAATTTATATCATTTATTGGTTTTGAGACGACCTGTATGAATTGGTAAAGGATTGAAAATACAATAAAAATGAATATGCAGGCCTTTTTCTGACATTCGCATACTATATATTGTTGCTTCATAGAATAGAGGCACTAGATAATTATCTTTTAGCTCCTTGCACCACGATTCCTTGACTAAACGAGTCAAACAAATCTGACGAGCGTTGACAAACCAAAGGTGTTCCGAGTGTTCAGTGGTTCAGAGTTCAGCCTGTCGAGAGCCTCCAGGTCGAACGAGAGGGAGCTGAGGCAAGGAATCAGTTTTTCTTTCCTGAACGCTGAACCACTGAACACTTGCATTACCTGAGGCTTCGAAACAATGATAAACGTTGATTCAAAGTTGAAGGAAATTTCAAATATGTTTGGTTAGATTTTGATGGCGGATGGGGAAAGAAAAAAACCCCGTCCTATCGCAAGAACGGGGTTTTCTCTTAAACAGGCCTTTTAACGGGTAGTCATGAATTTTTCAGAGCACTTTAATCACCGAAAACGGATGCCGGCCTCGTAGTATTCCCTGTAGCGTTGGGAAAATCCTTGGCCACATAGGCCTTCTTGTTGTGCTTGAGCAAATCACGAGCCTCTTCCATGAAGTTGGCATACCTCTTTTTGCATTCATAGAAGCCATGCCACCAGGCATAGTCAGGTGCCATCATGGCGGCGCCGAATCGCGCTCGTCGGCCCTCGTGATGCCAGAGTTCGTAGTACTCAATCTCCAGGCGCTCATCGAAGAACTTGGATTTGTCGAGTAACCCCTTGGCATAAAGATCGTCCAACATTTTCTTGGCGGGCTTGAAATAGATCTCATTATATTCCGTCATTACCTTGTCCATCTTGATGAAGTGGCCATCGACCCAGTTCTTCCCATGGCACTGATTGCAGACCTCTTTCATCTTTTCCCTTTCCACTTTCCAGCTGGTCTTGGCGGGGAAAGGCTTGAAGTTCTCGGGTCTGACTGTTAACGGCGCCTGGGATTCCCAGGCCAGTCTTTCGGTGACATCATGGGATGTCATGACGGAACCGGATCCAGACATATGGCATCCTGCACAGGTCGGGGCGCGATAATCCACTCCCGGTGTCCAGGTACCCGGAGCCGCATTCCAGTTGTACTGGTCTCCATGGGCCGTATAGATGTCGCCGTGTTTGGATTCCATGAAAATCTCGATCTGGGGGTGGTCAGGACCCAGGTGACACTGACCGCAGGCCTCGGGCTTTCGTGCCTCCATGACGGAGAACCGATGCCGCGTATGACAACTGGTGCAGCTTCCAAGGCTACCATCGAGGTTGACCCGTCCTACACCCACATTCGGCCATGTTTCTGGCGTCAGTTTGCCGTCCTTGATCTCGAGAACGGTGCCGTGGCACGTGAAGCAACCGGAGAGCCGCTCGAAGTCGCTGTTCATACCCTTCTTGAGCCAGGGATCGATTTGCCAGATGATTTTTTGGGTGTTGGCATGCTTGCTCTGGCTGTATTGTTTTGCCTCATCCGGATGACAGCGGGAGCAGTCCTTCGGCGTCACAACAGCCGCGACGGGGATCTTGTATTCTTTGGTCCCCCATTTGGTATCTGAACGCTCATATTGTTTGTAGTGGGTTTGGCTCACGTCGGGATCGAACTCCTCTGCCTTATGACAGTCATAGCAGGTGATGTTGGCTGATGCGTGCCGGCTATAGGCCCAGTCCGAGAACAGGCCCGGATGCTCGGCTTTATGGCACTGTATACAGGCCATCGCTTCTTTGGGCATGCTTCGCTCGATCCTGAAAGCCTTCTCCTTCGGCACATTCTCGGCCGTCTGGGCGGTGGCGATCAGGCCCCCTGAAAACACAAGGGTCACCATGCCAGCGATGAGAACGGCAATCAACAAGATCTTCTTCATATTTCATCCCCCTTTATTATTGAAAATTGGCACTCAGGTTTTTGCGATACCAGGCAGTTATCTTTACTTTTTCAGACGTGGTCGCTGAAACTATGTAACCCACTCAGGTTTTCAGGAATGACGCTCTCAGTTAATATTCAATCTTCAATCATCAGTCTTCAATTCTATGCTCCTAGGCCTCTGTATGAATCCTGGTACTGTTTGTATCGATAGACCGGTGTGGGTCTGTGGACGAGGTTTTTGTGACAATCCACGCATTTTTTCTCATAACCTTTTCTTGCATAGATTACCGACCGATGGGCCAGCATGGCCCCCCGTTTATCCGGGATGTGGAGGATATTGCGGTGGCATTTCTGGCACTGGTCATTTTTGAATGAGGCATAGGCCTTTTCTCTGTTTTTTTCGTGATCGTACTCATCCTGGAGGAAGTGGACCATAACGTCCTTGATGCCGTGGAAGGCCTTGGCATAAAAGAATTCAAAGGTATCATGTGGGGCGGGGAGGTGGCAGTCCATGCAGTCCGCCACGAAGCCCTGGGCATTGTTTACATGAGTGGAGGTCTTCCAGGTATTATAGGCAAATTGAATTTCGTGGCATGAGGCGCAGAACTGAGGGGTCGAAGTTCGGACCATGGTGTAGTAGGAGATGCTAAAGACAGGAAAGCTGATAACGATACCCAGGGCGATGAGCACAGCAGGCAAAAGAAACTTCTTCCATGCGGGTTTTGAGCCCTTGGAAGGAGACTTTGTCTTTTCCATGAGTCCCCCTTTAAGCAGACAGTTAATTTGATTGAAAATGTAAGAAAAGATGCTTTACCGGCGTGATGAATACTATTCTCTATTTAAAGGGTTGATTTGGTTAGTGTCAAGTGTTTTTGTGGGTATTTAGCGATGTTTCATGTCCTTTTTGCGTCATAGAATGGAAGCCGTGAAGACTCCTGATCTTTGATGAGGCTGGCTGAAAATGCTGAGATGCAAGGCTTCCGAAATCCCGAGGAATGAGTCGTATATAGAAGTACGTCGCAGTGACCAGCCTTCGCCTGAGGCTACGGCGCGGCAGGCGAGGGATGAGGGTAACGGGGCAGATTGGCGTTTACAGACAGCCTCTCTATTCTTCATAGAGGTTTTTATAAAGTTTCTTCAACCTCGCAAGGTGTCCTTCCTCATCCTCGGATAGGTGGTGGAATATCTTTTCCATGGGCGCGCCATTACACTGTTCGGCCATTCTTCTATAGAAGTCTAGGGAATGGGATTTATCGCGGATTGCGTAGTCCAAAACCTCCTGCTCAGTTGCATCTTCTCCCAGGGGCTTCTCCTCGAGGATGCGATTGAGCTTTATGATGAAATCCTGCCTGAAACCCGGTTCATGTAGTTCAAAGGTTTCATCAAAGAGAGCCTTTTCCAGCGTGTGTTTATGCCTGAGCTCATCAAGGGCAAGATCTCTGAGCAAATCCTTTGCCACGGGGTCCCTTGCTTCCCTGTAGGCTACTTTATAGATTTGAAAACTTTTCATCTCCATCTCAATGGCTTTTTCAAGAGCCACTTCACGTGTATAACAAAGTTCCTCCATATCCATTATCCTTTCAGTTGAGCGTCATTTTCAAAACTTAAGATATAATTCGTGTTCGCTGAATCAATATAAGCATGCGTCAATGACGAATCTATCGGATTCTAATTCTTATAGGTACGTTCGTTAGGGAAAGATTCAACCATCGAGAGAGGAGTCAACTTGACTTGCTTTAGCTCCTTACGTCCCGATTGTTTGACTAAATGGGTCAAACAATTTCGATTG
>CAYWMP010000061.1:23076-29268 GCA_964459445.1 uncultured Desulfobacteraceae bacterium | reverse complement strand
GCGGGACATTTTTTTCTTCGGGAGACTTTTTTTGTCTTCGAACCAAAACAGGGACCAAAAAGAAGTCACCATTAAGGCCCTTCGCCCCTTTGGCACGACCGTATTTACGGAGATGACAGCGCTTGCCAATGCCAATGGCGCAGTCAATCTCTCACAGGGATTTCCGGATTTCGATGGTCCTGAAGAAATCAGAAAAAAGGCGGCCGAAGCCATCATCAGAGGTCCAAATCAATACGCCCCTTCCATCGGCATTCCACAACTCCGTCAGGCTGTATCCCATAGGATGAAGCATTTCTACGATATCACTGTAGATCCCGATCTCGAGGTGACCGTTACTTCGGGCGCCACGGAAGGCATATGTGCAACCCTTTTTGGTATTCTGGAGCCTGAAGACGAGATTATTCTGCTGGAACCCTGGTTTGATTCATACCCCCCGGTCGCCGCAATGTCCGGCGCCAAAATCCGATATGTCTCCCTGGAATTGCCAGATTTCAGTTTACCGAGAGAGAAACTTGAAAAAGCGTTCAATTCCAAAACAAAGGCAATTGTGATTAACAGCCCCCATAACCCGACCGGCAAGGTTTTCACCCGCGAAGAATTGGAACTCATGGCTGAGCTTTGCGTAAAGCATGATGCCTACGTCGTTTCTGATGAGGTCTACGAACACCTGGTCTATGGCGGACACAAACATGTCACGGCCCTGAGTGTTCCCGGTCTAAGGGACCGTGCCTTTGTGGTATCCTCGACGGCCAAAACCTTTTCTATGACAGGATGGAAAATCGGAAGGGTGGTTGCTGCGCCTGAGCTTAGTCACGCCACCCGCATGAGTCATCAATTCATCATCTTTTGCGGTCAATCAACCTTGCAGGAAGCCATGGCCTTTGCCATGGATTTTCCTGATGCCTATTATGAGCAACTCCTTGCCGGCTATACTCGGCGCCGGCAATGGCTGTGCGAAGCATTAGCTGACCTCGGATTTAATGTCTTCACGCCCGAAGGCACCTATTATGTGGTAACAGACATCACCCCTCTCGGAATTGATGATGACCTGGATTTCTGCATGATGCTGCCGGAAAAGGCCGGTGTGGCAGCCATCCCCTGTTCCTATTTCTGGGACAAGAGGGCCCGTGGCCGCCACCTCGTCCGCTGGTGCTTTTGCAAAAGGGACGAAACCCTAGATGAAGGCATCAGGCGTCTTAATGAATGGCTGAAATAGAATTTTGGGCCGCAGATTTTAGACTGGATCAACAGGATCGCCATGATTTCAAAAAGATATCTCTCACTGAGATCACTGAGAACTCAGAGATAAAACGCCTTAATGAAATAGTGATTGGAGGAAACCGATCTCTTCAAACCTGCATGAGGAGCGTGCATTTTGAAGCGATCCTTCTCTACCTGAATCATCCGGTTAATCCTGTATATCCTGTCAAATAAGATGCAGTGTTTTTTACAACCTAGAAATTTGGCAAGAATCTTGTAAACTTCAATTTGAGTCCTGAGAACCCCAAGCGCCATTGCCGCTATTGAATGAGAACATCCAGGCGTCCCTGATCATCCTAATATTAATGGCGCTATCTGATAAATCCGCTTCAATATGATAAAATATTTTTTTGGCTCATCAATTGGACAGCCTGCCTGGGAGCCTGATTTTTCATGGTTTCAAGGGCAGGAATGGCCAGGCAACCAACCTTAGATGAATTGGTAAAGAAGAACAAAGAGCTTGAAAAGGAGCTCGAAGAGCTGCACGATTCAAAGATGACTTATACCCAACTTTTCGAAAGCAACCCTCACACGATGTGGATCTATGATTTAGAAACCCTCTCCTTTCTTGCGGTTAATAACGCCGCCATTGACAAATACGGATACAGCCGAGAGGAATTTCTTGACATGTCCATCAAGGATATTCGACCCACTGAAGATGTTTCCAAGCTTCTTGAAAATGTTTCAAGAGTAACCGAAGGTCTGGACAAAGCCGGGACCTGGCAGCATATAAAGAAGGATGGCGCCATTCTTGATGTCGAAATAATTTCTCACACGATCAATTTCAATGGAAAAAGAGCTGAGATTGTTCTCGCCTATGATGTAACTGAGCAAAACATGGCATACGCCGAGCTCCAAAAACATGATGCTTACATGATGGGGCTTCATGAAACAACACTGGGTCTGATGCGCCGACTGGATATTGACGAATTGCTCGGTGACATCATCTTGAGGGCAGGCGAATTGGCCGGGACAACTGAAGGATACATCTTTTTGTACGACACAACCAAAGATGAACTCGTCATTCGACACGGGACGGGCCGGTTCGCGGACCTAATTGGGTGGAGTATGAAGCCTGGTGAAGGATTATCCGGCAAGGTTTGGGAAAAGGATCGTATGATTAAGGTTGACAATTGTGATGGATGGTCAGGCAGACATCCTTACCCAGGATGGGACGGCATGACCGTAGATTTAGGCATACCCTTGAAATCCGGTGATCAAACGATAGGGGTAATGGGGCTTTGTTCATTTGATAAAGACATGGATTTTGGGCAGGATGAGGTGAAAATGTTAGGCCATTTTGCCGAGCTTGCATCGGTAGCCCTGGACAATGCCCATTTGTATACGGAATTGCAGCAAGAACTAGTTGAACGGAAACGGACGGAGTTGAAGCTTCGCGAGAGCGAGGAAAGGTATCGCCGTATTTTTGAAACGACCGGCGTTTCGCTCTGGGAAGAAGATATATCAGACGCCAGATTGGCGATAGAGGGTCTGAAAGGTCAAGGGATCACCGATTTTCGCTCCTATTTTGAAGAGCACCCGGAGTCTGTTTTGAGATCATGAGTTTGTTAAAAGTCAAGGATGTTAACGAGGCGACTCTGTCACTCTATAGGGCTGAGTCAAAGGAGGAATTATTGGGGGACCTAAGCAAAATTTTCTCCCCCGAGTCTTTCAATCTCCTCAAGGAAGAACTGATAACAATCTCTGAGGAGAAGACCAGCTTTGAAGGAGAAGGTGTCAACCGGAATCTCCATGGCGATGAGTTGGATATCTTGCTCCGGGCAACCATCCCCTCTAAAGCTGAGAAACACCAAAATGCACTGATCAGCATTATGGACATAACAGAACGCAAACGTGCGGAGGAAAACTTTAGAAGCAAAGAAGAGAGGTTTAGAGCCCTGTACCAGGGAAGTCCTACCCCCACTTTCACTTGGCAGAGGCAGGGGGATGATTTTGTGCTCATTGATCATAACCTAGCCGCCGATGAGGTAACACAAGGGCTTGTCAAGCAATATCTTGGCAGGTCTGCAAATGAGATGTTCAAACACAGACCGGACACCTTGGATGTTTTAAACAAATGCTTGTCTAAACATGAGCTCATAAAGAGTGAGACAGTATCAGAGCATTTTTTCCCCGGGAGACATATTTCAGCGCAATACGCCTTTGTCCCGCCCGATTTGATTTTGGTTCACACGGAGGATCTTACTGAGCGGAAGAAAGCGGAAGAAGAAAAAAAGGAAATGGAAATCCACCTTCGGCGGGCCCAGAAGATGGAAGCCGTGGGGACGCTTGCAGGCGGCATTGCTCACGATTTTAACAACATCCTTGGCATTATACTTGGGAATACGGAATTGGCCCTCATGGATGTGCCGGACTGGAATCCTATCAAACGAAACTTGGACGAGATCCGAACGGCCTGTATCAGGGCGAAGGATCTTGTAAGGCAAATCTTGAGTTTCAGCCGTCAATCGATGGGGGAAAGAAGGCCTTTCAATATGACCCCAATAGTTCAAGAGTCTGTCAAGTTATTGCGCGCATCTATCCCTAAAACTATCAAGATTCAAGAATCCATCGCCTGTGATGACGATACGGTTTTCGCCGATCCAACCCAGATAAATCAGGTGCTCCTAAACCTTTGCACCAACGCTTCCCACGCCATGCGCAAAGAAGGAGGGACTTTGGAAGTTTGTTTGGACAATATTGATCTGGAGGATTACGACCGAGCCTCCCCCCGCAACGTGACTCCGGGTCGATATGTAAGGCTTACAGTGAGTGGTACCGGCCATGGCATAGATCCAAAGGATCTGAATAAGATTTTCGATCCCTACTTCACAACAAAGGGCGTGGGCGAAGGAACCGGATTGGGGCTTTCAGTTGCCCACGGTATCGTCAGCACCTGTGGTGGCGAGATAAATGTTGAGAGTGATCCGGGCAAGGGATCGACCTTTGAAGTCCTCCTTTCAATCGCTGAGGGAGAGGTCCAAGCTGAGACCAAGGTAACTGATACCTTACAGGGCGGTACCGAGAGGATTCTGTTTGTTGATGATGAAAAATCTATGGTCGATGCTATGGCTCCGATCTTCCAACGGCTTGGGTATGCGGTTACCGCAATAACCCGTAGCAATGAAGCCCTGGAACATTTCCTTAATCACTCAGGTGATTTCGATCTTGTGATTACCGATATGACGATGCCGGAAATGACCGGTGCTGATTTAGCTGTGGAGATCATAAGAGCCCGGCCGGATATTCCTATAATCCTCTGTACTGGATTTAGCGATATGATTGATGAAAAAAAGGCCATGGAAATTGGGATTAAAGCCTTTGTCATGAAGCCTATCGTCGTCAGGGAGATGACCAAAACGATCCGAAAAGTGCTGGACGAAGAATGAGTAATCACAGGAACCTGTTGATGTCGCCTATTCTCCCTCTGGTTAAAACCTTCAAATGAATGCCGTACCCCCTTTGCCTGCTATAGCCCTCTCAATATCTGATATTGAAGCGATAAAGGCCTTTTTTCCGGTCCGGATCAGGGCATTTCCCCCCAGAGCTAATAAGAGAATGGGCTTTTGAGGTGTTGGATTATTCATGCCGGAAGGCGGATTTGATCGCGCCCATGCGTTTAAGATGCTAATTTCCCAGACGCTCTTTTATGATTTGTTCGAGGGTCGGCTCGCCGTTGTCCTTGTATCCATAATGAACTCGAATGCTTGGCTTATTAATGGAAAGCAATCGGGTCAGATCAATGGGCGTGGCGGAAAGCACAAGATCGCAATCGGTCTTGTTGATTGTCTCCTCAAGATCGCGCATTTGCTCACGACCGTATCCCATGGCCGGCAACAAAGAACCGATGGACGGATATTTTTCAAAGGTCTCTCTTAGAGTACCCACCAGATAGGATCTTGGGTCCACCAATTGCGCAGCACCGAAACGTTGCGCCGCAATGACGCCTGCACCATAGTCCATGTTGCCATGGGTCAGGGTTGGGCCGTCCTCAATCACAAGTACCCTTTTGCCCTTGATCTGATCGGGATTTTCAATTTTGAGATCTGAATCGGCCAAAAGAATATGAGCCCTCGGGTTGTTTTTCTCAATGTTTTTTCGAACTTTTTCGACATTGTCCGACGCAGCACTGTCAACTTTATTGATAATCGCCACATCGGCCAGTATTAAATTGGTTTCGCCTGGATGATAGGCTGTTTCGTGTCCGGCCCGGTGTGGATCGAATACAACAATATTGATGTCCGGCTTAAAGAAAGAGGTATCGTTATTCCCACCGTCCCAGACAATGACATCTGCCTCCTTCTCCGCCTCCTTAAGAATCTTCCCATAGTCGATCCCGGCATAAATAACGGCGCCCATGCGGATATGAGGCTCGTATTCTTCCCTTTCCTCGATAGTGCAGTTCTGTTTATCAAAATCGTCATAGGTCGCAAAACGCTGCACGACCTGTTTGGTGAGATCCCCGTAGGGCATGGGATGTCTAACGGCCACAACGCGTTTTCCCATACCTCTGAGGATTTCAATCACCTTGCGGCTCGTTTGCGACTTGCCGCATCCGGTCCTGACCGCGCACACCGATATGACCTTTTTTTCGGATGTAAGCATGGTGTAGGACGCGCCGATAATAATAAAATCGGCTCCCGCAGCCGTGACGATGGAAGCCTTATGCATCACCTCAGTGTGTTTCACGTCACTGTATGAAAAGGCGACAAGATCCACCCTATTGTCTTTGACCAGATCAAAAAGGTTTTCGTCTGACAGGATGGGAATTCCCTTGGGATACCGTTTACCGGCAAGCTCTGCCGGATATTGACGCCCTTCGATATCCGGGATCTGTGTGGCTGTAAAACATATGACGTTGTAACGTTCGTTATCCCTAAAATACACATTAAAGTTGTGAAAGTCGCGCCCGGCGGCGCCCATGATAATCAC
>CAYWMP010000061.1:0-22976 GCA_964459445.1 uncultured Desulfobacteraceae bacterium | reverse complement strand
AATCCTCTCCAGCGCCCAATCAACGGTGTTCTGGTCGATCACCAGGGGCGGCGCGAAACGAATGATGTTGTCATGGGTTTCCTTGCATAAAAGACCCTTTGCTTTGAGTTGTTCACAGTACTGCCGCGCCCCGCCCACGTCGGGGTGGAATTCAAGCCCGATCATCAGACCCTTGCCCCGCACCTCTTTGATTTTTTCGTTCTTGATCTGATTGAGGCCCTCCAAAAAATAGGAACCCATTTCTGCCGCATTTTCAATCATACCCTCTTCGGCCAGAACTCTGAGGGCCGCGCGAGCCACGGCGCAGGCTAACGGATTGCCGCCAAAGGTGCTCCCGTGCTCACCTGGCTGCAAAACTCCCATAACCTCAGTATTGGAGAGGACCGCGGAGATGGGGTAGTACCCACCGGACAAGGCCTTACCAATGAGGGTCAGATCCGCTTCAATACCGTCATGTTCTTCAGCCAATAGCTTGCCGGTCCGTCCCAACCCGGTTTGGATTTCATCCAGGATCAAAACGACCTCGTGCTTCTCGCAAATCCCTTTGACCTCTTTTAGATATCCCTCCGGCGGGATAATAACACCGGCTTCACCCTGAATCGGTTCCACAAGAAATCCTACCGTATTGGGAGTGATGGCGGCTTCTAGGGCAGCCACGTCTCCGTAGGGTATTATCTTGAATCCAGGCGTAAAGGGCCCGAATCCCTTTCGGGAACTTTCGTCGGTACTGAAGCCTACGATTGTGATGGTCCTTCCGTGAAAGTTGTTCTCACAGACGATTATTTCCGCTTGATCCTGTGGGACCCCTTTTATTTTGTAACCCCATTTTCGAACAGTTTTTATAACTGTTTCCACTGCCTCGGCGCCGCTGTTCATGGGCAACACCTTATGGGAGTTGGTCAACGCACAGAGTTCCTTATAAAAGGGGCCCAATTGGTCATTTCGGAATGCCCGTGATGTCAACGTCAGACGATCGAGCTGCTCGACCATGGCCTGCTTGATTTTTGGGTGACAGTGCCCCTGGTTGACCGCCGAATAGGCCGACAGGCAGTCAAGGTATCGGTTGTCATCTGTATCCCATACCCAGACGCCTTCACCTCGACGAATAACAACATCTAAGGGCTTATAATTGTGGGCGCCGTATTCCTGTTCGAGCTGGATGTAATCATTTTGTTTCATGTTATCCTCCGTGGCCTAGAATTCACCGTGCAGAATGAAACAGCAAATTGACTAATATTTCATTAAATCATATAATGATTATATTTTTAAACTCCTATTTAAGGATTGTCAAGAGAAATCTCAAAATCAATTGTGTATTAAGTTTTTGAAATCATTATATAAAATGTCTACACGTAAATGCTCCTAGCCCTCTGGATTCGGGTTGCCAATTCCTGGAATTGTCCGGATCAAAAATGCATCCGCTATTAAACCTCCAATAATGTGATTTAAATATTGAACAAATAAAGGAATCTAAGGCTATGCCGAACAACACCATGCACCGCAAACTTTATGAGTACGTGGAAGAAGAAATAGGGCTGAGGGTTATTAAAGGCGAATATAAACCGGGGGAAACTCTGCCTAACGAGGATGGTCTCTGTCAAGAGTTTGGTGTGAGTCGGGGAGTCATCAGGGAGGCTACCAAGGTACTCAGCAAAAAGGGGTTGATTCGATCGCGCCCCAAGGTCGGCACCCAAATACAGCCCCGCAGTGAATGGAACCTTTTCGATGCCGATGTATTGGTCTGGAAACTCAAGGCAGGGGACAGATTCAAATTTTTGAAAAAGGTGACAGAAGTGCGGCGTATCATTGAATCTGAGGCAGCAAAACTTGCAGCCAAAAGGGCCACCGATGGGGAAATAAAGGAAATTCAAAAGCTATATGACCGAGTGGAAAATGCGCTGAGCAATGAGTCCGCCTATGATTATGAAGCATCCCTTCCTGAGGACATGCGCTTTCATAGCGCTATCCTTGAGGCATCACATAATGAGCTCCTCGCCCAAATCGCCCACACCATGCGGCACGCCGTGCAGACAGCGCGTCGATCGGATATTCAGGATATCAAGATCCAAAGGGAATCCCTTCCCTTCCATGCATCCATCATGAGGGCCATTGCCCAACGGGACCCTGAGGCCGCCTACCAAGCTTCAAGGGAGATGTTCGATCAGGTATGGGAGCATATCCCACTCAGTTCTGAGCAAAAGGCTTAGCAAATCCTTTAGGGATTGGGGTATCGCCTATTTTCTCAGGGTTTGACATTTCTTATAAATATGTATAGTATTAATATACATTTTTCAGGAGGTGAAGATGGAAGCAACAGTCGTCGATTTGCGTTACAAGATGAAAGATGTGTTGAAGGCCCTGGAGCGCAATGAGGAAGTGAATATTCTCTACCACGGCAAAGTTAAGGGAACGATTAAACCTGCGCAGAGCCCCAGTTCATTGAAAGTACGTGAGCACCCCTTTTTCAATATGTCTCCCAGCGATCGAAGTGTTCTTGAGGAAATGGAGAAACTGAGAGGAGGAAGGTATCATGATCTTTGACACTGATATCTTCATCTGGATTCAGCGAGGCAGTAGCAAAGCAGCCAACCTATTAGATAAGGATTATGAGCGACTTCTTTCTGTTCATTCCTATATGGAACTGCTTCAGGGGGCCAAGGATAAGAAGCAACACCACTACATTATTGACTTCTTGAAAGATTTTGGATTTAAAATCCTTCCTCTTTCGGAAAACATCGGTCACCGAGCAGCCATTTACATTGAAGAGTATTCTCTTTCTCATGGACTGAGAGCGGGCGACGCCATTGTTGCGGCCACAGCGACTGAGAATGGATTGACCCTATGCTCCAGCAATGCGAAGCATTTCAGGCCGATAAAGGAACTCAGGTTGAAGGTGTTCAAGCCTTCCTGACATTCCAGCCCTCACTTAAAAAAAAGAGCACCAGCAAGATTAGGCCACAAAGCCTATTGACAAAGTATAACTAAAGTTATACTATAGATAGCATTATGAAAACTGCCATATCGATTCCAGATAACGTTTATGACGCAGCAGAAAGACTGGCCCGCAGGCTTAGAGTGTCCCGAAGCCAGCTTTACTCCAATGCCGTTTCAGATTTCATTCGGGAGCATCAAAACGAAGGTGTTACAGAAAAACTGAATGAAATCTATTCGCGAGAATCATCTAATTTGGATTCAGTATCTCATGCTCTTCAGTATGCCACGCTGGAAAAGGACGAGTGGTAATGCTTCGAGGCGAAATCTGGTGGGCCACACTCCCAGCTCCAAAAGCGTCTGAACCGGGTTATAAGCGCCCTTTGTTGATCATGCAGTCCGACGATTATAATCGGAGCCGAATCAACACAGTGATTGCTGCGGTGATCACCTCCAATCTTCAACTCAGCGAAGCGCCTGGCAATGTCCTCCTTTCCAAAAGGGATACCAACCTCCCCAAAAAATCCGTCGCCAATGTTTCCCAATTGATAACGGTCGACAAATCATTCCTGTCCGAAAAGGTCGGAAATTTGAATCCGAAAAAACTGAGCGATGTTGAGGCGGGTGTACGACTTGTCCTTTCCCTGTAACATGCATTACCGTGGAGCAAGGACACAATAGGGGGCTTTTCAATAAAATACAGTCCTGGTCCTATGCCGCGGCTTGATCTTCTTATAATAGGGATTTTGACCACGATTCCAGAGCAAATAATCGGGCCCATGGGACGTCACGTCCTGTCCCGATTCCTGAAGCGCCTTTGCCATAAGCTCCACGGCATGAACAGCACAGGCCCTGATCTCTACCTCCTCTTCCGAACCCGACAAAATCAACTGCTCTGAATCGATCCGCCTTTCCAGGTCCTCTTCATAGAGCAAAATCCCATCGATCCTCAACACGTGCGGCACCAGGTTGTCGGCAAAAATGGTTAATTCATCCAGGTCTGTGAAGGTTCCTAGGCCTTCCCCTTTGAGTGCCAACGACAAATCCGCAGCAGTGAGTTGGGCGCGTTTGTAAAAATGCACCTCCATTTTGCGGCAATGTTCCACATCGTCATAGAAAGGCATCTTTATCAGCAATTCCATCAGCGTCTTTGCAGAACTGTCGGCGGCCTTTACAAGTTCCACAAAGCTTCCATTAAAATAATCTATCAAGTATTTGCCGAGATCATTCATGGCAGTGGCAAAAAGCTGCATCAACTCCTGAATGGGCGCATTCTCAGTATCCTGCCCAAATATCTCAGTGCATTCGTTGATTCCGAGTGTTTTCAATTTTGCAGAGTGAAAAGGGCCGTGTTTTTTGAAGTAGTCACTCAAAGAAGATGCAACAGTGAAATATCCCGACATGCCGGGACGTTTTTTAAGATGAGGGAAATACCCCGAACCGAAATTAATGGCATCCAGGATCAGGAAAAACGAGAGCGTGTCATCTCCCTGATTGAGATAGTGCGTGTTTGGGTCAAGCTCAGGGATTATCGCCTGATCCAGCGGCAAGGTCATTGCATACGCTTCGATCTTTTCACGGTTAATCCGAACATGCTTCGACCTCTTGGCAACCGCCTCACAAGTCGTGCGCACCTTTACCGGCAAATTAAGTGTCATTTTTTAATAAATCCTTTTGTCATCACAAAAGTTTTTATTTTACCTCAGAAGCCACTGGTGCAGAAGGGCCCCCACAAACCAAATTCCAAAGCTTGCACTAAGGACAATCCCAAGGGAGGCTTGCTTCTTGAAACAAATCAAAGCAACAACAAAAAACAAAATGCTGGGAAGGATTCCCCAAAGGGCGCCCTTGGCGTACTCTCCCATAACAACCGGGTCACCCTTTGTGTCCAAGAATAGCCATATCAAAACCAATGCCCCGGTCAGTGGCATTACACCGATTAGCCCAGCCAGTGATGGGAGTTTCTTACCTATTGTCGTAGCCAAAAGAATCACGGCCAGACTAATGGCCAATTTGATTGCTGTCTGCATAGCGCTATCCTCTCAGAGTGAGACCTTCCCCCCTTCAATCTTCTGCATTTCTCTGATACCTTTTTCGATTTGCTCTTCAGAGGGCATAAAAGCCACCCGATAATGATTGGCCAAGCCAATCCCCCACCCCAAAAGCGGCCATTGAAACCACCAGACTCCGGGAGTAAAGACGTTAATCAGGAAAAGGAGCACGTTAACAGAAATGTAGGACCAAAGATGTCTATTAAATCCATCTTTCTGGCGCTTAAGCCATGCCTCTCTCGCAGAGGCCTTTTGGCTTTCTACACGATCCTGTTCAATGGCAGCTTCCAGCTTGCCAGGATCAATCCCGAGCTCTTTGGCTGTTTCGAATAATTCTTCCTGGCTGACAGTGTCTCCGCCCTGATCCTTGAGAGCACGTCTGATGATCCGGTCAACCTCGTCGCTTGTGAACCGTCTTGATGCATTCATGTCTGATACTCCTTTATAAATGCGAATTATCTGTCTGGATGATAACAAGGGAAAAGATGCCCGACATCGCCACCGAATAGTTTGTGCTCATTCATTTTATCAGAGCCATGATGGTTAAAGCGTCTAAAAGGGCAAAAGAACTCGTTAGTTTTAATGGATTTCCTATCAAAGTTGTAGAAATTGTGTAGGTGTTTTCAGGGCGAGTTTATATCGAAGGCGTGACTAAGGTCAAGGAAGGGCTGTCCCTGAATCACCCAATAAGCATCATCTGCTGTGTTGCCTTCGATCGCTCCTCCCTGCAGCGTATTACTTTATACGCCTCAGTCGTCGCTCCTCGGCGCCTAACATCTGATACCTTTTTGGTGATCAGGGATATTGTATTGGCAACTGACTATTTTATTGATTGTGGATTTAGGAAGTAGTTCTTGTTAGTCCAACTCACAAGCATCCTTTTGTTGGGCCTTTTTTGTCTCCACGTAATGGGCCGCGGCAAGGGCGGCGGTGCATCCGTCACCTGCTGATAAGACAATCTGTCTGGCATATTTCTCTCTCAGGTCGCCGATAGCAAATATGCCGGGAATATTTGTCTCACACTTTTCATCCGTGACCACGTAACCGTCCGCATTCATCTTGATACCCGCCGGGACCAATTGGTTATTGGGATCGAATCCAATAAAAATAAAGGCTCCTTCAGTAGCCAGTTCCCGCTCTTCATAGGTCACGGTATCCTTGAGTTGCACGGCATTGACGCCGGCATCATCGGCCTTGATGGCAGTCATTACCGTGTTCCACAGAATTTCCACATTGCAGTCATCCATTAAGCGCTGCTGTAGTATCTTGCTCGCACGGAGTTCGTCCCGCCTGTGTGCCAGATACACCTTCTTCACGATTTTGGCGAGGTATAGGGACTCCTCCGCAGCCGTGTCGCCGCCTCCTGCAACAGCCACGATTTTATCTCTATAGAAAAATCCGTCGCAGGTTGCGCAATAGGAAACGCCCTTTCCATAATAATCATCTTCACCGGGAATACCGAGTTTTCGGGGGCTGCCTCCAGTGGCCAGAATAACCGCATAGGCCTTCAGAGTATCCCCATTGTCAAGATGCACCCGGTGATGCTCAAGACCGGGTTCCACCTCTTTGACCTCGCTGGACTTGATCTCCAAGCCGTAGGATTCAGCATGTTCTTTGAATTTTTGCGACAAATCAAAGCCGCTGATTTTTTCTATGCCCGGGTAATTTTCAACCTCATCGGATAGGGCCACCTGGCCGCCCGGCGACAGCTTCTCTATTAATATAGTATCCATTGCGGCCCTTTTGGCATAAATGGCGGCGGACAATCCCCCCGGGCCCCCACCAACGATGATCAGATCATGAATCCCATTCTCCATTATGAGGTTTCCTCCGTAATGTCGATTTCTCTCCAAGACCTTTGAAAATCGCCCCCTTTTGCCCAATTGCTACTTCAAGCTCAAGTTTTAATCCTCAAAATACTCCAGGTATTCCTGTGGTTAAAACTTTCGCTTTCCTTGCACTTAAACAAAGTTGAACGATTTTATTAGGTTTCGCTTCAACTTATAAGAAAAATGCAGGCCAATTGAAATCTGTCATTTGATTTAGTTCAGCAAAACCCGGATATCATAGCACGCCCCCCGGAAAAACCAAAAGCATACATTGAATAATGCGGCTAAAAGTAGAAGACTCAATATTTAGCAGGCTGTTAAAAAATGTCCAGATGTTAGGCGCACGAAATCCCGAGGAACGAGTCGTACATAGACGGTACGTCGCAGTGACAATCCCCCTTCGCCCAGGCTTCGGCGCGACAGGGGAGATGAAGTGCAACGCCACCCCTCGGCTTCTCTCAGGGCCGTGAGCATGTCGAACGGCAGATGGGCGTTTTTCGACAGCCTGCTAGGAATCAAGGGCTGCGGCAACCATAGCTTGAACATTCTCTAGTTTGGCGTTTTCAGGGATATCGCAACCGGATTGCAAAATGAATCCTTCCGGGCCCAAATTCCGGATCAATTTCCGACTGGAATTATAAACGTCGTCCGGATCATCGAAGGCCAGCATGGCGGGCGGAACATCTCCCATCAAACACAGATGGTCGCCCAGCACCTCTTTGGCCCTGAAAATATCCGTATCACCGTCCAGAGCCATGATGATTTTCTTTTTCGGTAATTCCTTGAAGCTCTCTAATTCCCTGGTCCAATTTGAGTCGAGGTGAAGCAATGGAATTAGGTCCTGTTTGAGCACTTCATGTACAAGCTCTCTAAAATAGGACCAGACAAAACGTTCCCACGTTTCAGGGGACAACATAGCCGGTGCCGTTCGCCAGCCCCCGACCCAGATTGCCGGATACCCTTGCTTTTTGGCCATTTCGATAACCGGGGTTGAGATATGGGGCATCATCGCTTTCATGACCGCTTCAACTTTGTCTGGAATCTCCACGAGATCCAGGAAAAAGCTCGTGAGTGACCGGCCGCCGCAGAGAAACTCAAAAGGGGGCGCAACTGTGCTTGCGCGCAGGACCGGCACCCCGATCTTTGCCCATTCCTCTTTTACAGCCACCGGGACCTGGTTGGAGGGAAGATATTTCGGCGGTACATCATCAAGGACCTTTTCCTTTACAAACCTGTCATAGAAGATCGGCCAACCATCCTTGAGGATCAAATCGTAGTCATCCCGTGTCATGAGTTCTTTTTCATGGACCTGGTAGGACACATCTTCAGGCAGGTCAACCCCGGGCACCTTGATCTTTGAAAGCCAAAGGTACCCCAGTGCATAGGGAGAAAAACGACCATAATTCATGGCATCCGCTGCGCCGACTTCCGCTACCTTTTGATAGGCTTCAATCATCACTTCTACGGATTTTCTGAGATTCAACAAAAATTCAGGTAAAGGCGTTTCGGTCACCCGTGCCGCAAATGCACCATATTCCAGGACAACAGGAACCCTATCGGGCCGTTCCAGCGATATTGCCTTTTTTATCCGCTGCCATCGTTCCTTAAATGTCGTTTCCTGACTCATAGATGGTCATCTCCCTCAGATCTATTCCACTACTGTGCCCCAATCCAATCCTTTGCCAGGTTAACAGCAGCCACAGCATCTGGACCATAGGCATCGGCGTCCGCATAAATCCGTATCTTATCATCCACTGCACCGCCACCAATCATGATCTTCACTTGATCCCGCAGGCCCGATTCTTTTATGGCCTCAACCGTGTTCTTTAGGGATTCGAAGGCCAAGGTCAGTAAAGCACTCATACCCACGATCTCAGGCTGAACCTTTTTAATTGCCTCAATGAATCTGGCAGGCGCCACATCCACGCCTAGGTCGTGAACTTCAAAACCGTTCACGTCCAGGATAAACGTCACAATGTCCTTACCTATGTTGTGTATATCCCCCTCTACCGTCCCGATCACGACCTTACCCAAGCACTGTGTCTTCGATTCCACTTTTTGTTCAAAAAACGGTTTGGCCATTTTTGAAATCTTTTTCAGAATCTCGCCCGCTAAAATCAATTCCGGCAAAAAATACTCTCCTGCTTCAAACCGTTTCCCGACCATCTCGACGGCTTCCCGGCAAAACTCAAAGATCTTCAATAGATCTTCGCCCTTTTCCAACATCTCTTTTGCGAGATCTATTGATTCCTTTTCTTTCATATTTGCTATGGTTTTAACCAAATCCCCGGGCATGACTCACTCTCCTTGTTAACTGTACTCCCCATACTGCTTCGAAAAATCAATCATAGCCTTCACATTCTCCGGTTTGGATCCCTGCATGCCTGCCCCGGTTGAGAGAATAAAACCACCTTCCTTGCCTGCCACATCTATTAGGTCTTTGCAGTAAGCTTCCACTTCATCGGGTGTAGATGTACAGAGCAGGGAAAGGGGGACATTACCTGCAATACAGGCTACCTGGCCGACCGTTTCCTTTGCCTGTTTCATATCCGTCAGGTCGAACCACCAAAGGGCCTTCCCCTTCGGAATATCGCAGATTACCTCAAGGCGCTGATTATATCCTCCTTCTGCGAACAATTGCGGAACCAAACCTTCGTTGACGAGTCCGATGATGAGTTTTCGTAGTGTCGGCCAATAAAATGTATGGAATTGTTCATCGGACATGAAACCGTCTGCTCCCTTATGGAGGGGTATAAAGGGCATGATGTGTCCGTTGGCTTTACATGAGGCAACGCCCGCCTTTATCATGAACGGCGTGATCCTTTCGCAGGCCTCTTTAAGTTCATTCGGGTGCCGATAGATGTCCAACAAAATCCCGGTGGTGCCTCTGAGGGTATCCCCAATCACATCAAAGGGCGCCTTGGTGAATCCACCCGCAAAGCCTGGATTTCCTTTTCCCATTATCGATCCATTTATTTGGCGGACAACATTCCTCCATCTTACGGCCTCTTCTCCTGCCTTCACTAGACTTTTTATTGCTGATTGCACGTCTTCTGACCCGAAAGGCATCAATGCAGGAGGGATACAAACGATTTCGTTTACCGGAGGCAGGAGGGGCATTCTCTTTAATGGTTTCAGACTTCCGAATATGCGGGGGAAGTAGATATTCATAAAGAAACCGGTCGGATCGTCAATGAGATCCTGGTACTCCTCAGCCTTCATGTACTCTTTTTCAACATACTGGTATTCGTTCTGTTTGGAAACGCCATGGCCCGGCCACTGGCAGAGTCTGAATTCAAGGATATCCAAAACCTTGCCGGGCACAATGGCTACCGGGGCATTGTATGCGTCCGGCGAAAAATCCTGGCAATACTTCTCCCAGGCTTGTTCGAGGGCGTCATAGTCATACATACCGTCGTACATAGTAACGCCGGCATATTGAAGGGGAAAAAATCCGGCGGAGGGGCAGATGGGCACGCGCTCGGGTATCTTCTTCAACTGAATTGCATCTTTTATAAGAGTGGCCTTATGTCGGTACGCCTTCTCGGCTTCGGGACTCTCAAATGGAATATCTTCCCCCGACAGCCAAGTCGCAAACCGGGCTTCCTGTTTTTGGCCGGCATCCGGAGCAACGTCAATCCATCTCTCCTTCATATTCCTTTTTTCCTTTCAACAGGGGCGGTATTGGATCGTTTCCTGCTATCTCATGTCCTTCACGGTGCTCACCGAATTATGACGTTTTATATATGGTGGATCTACAGCTCACTTCGGATCTTCGGGAAATTGGCCTTCAAGGCTTTTTGAATGTGTCACGACAGATGGTTTAGGACTGGTATCAACATACAAACGAAAGACATCGGGCCGGGCGTAATGACCCACGACATCGAAATCATATTTTCCCCGGGGGATCTCGCCCATATCGAGTTCAGCCAGAAAGATCCCCGGCTCTTCGAAATTGGGAGAAACCAGGATTTGCCCTAAGGGGTCGATGATACAGGCGCCGCCTCTCATGAGGAGGGTTTCAGGCTGGTCGCCGCCAAAGTGCTCGAACATAGCTGCATAATCATCCGGACAATCGGAACGCCTTAGAAACTGGCAGGCAGTGAGAACAAAGCAACGACCTTCCAGGGCGATATGGCGCATGGTGGATAGCCAGGTGTCTCGACAGTCAGCAGTAGGTGCACAGTAAATCTGAACGCCCTGGGCGTACATGTGCATTCTTAAGAGCGGCATATAATTTTCCCAACAGATGACCGTGCCCAAACGGCCCAAAGGCGTTTCGATCGCTTCCATGGTGGAGCCGTCGCCAAAACCCCAGACCAATCTTTCGGCCGCCGTAGGCATCAATTTTCGATGCTTGCCCAGCAACTCGCCCTTTGGCCCGAAAGATAACGCAGTGCAGTAGAGGGTTCCCCCGTCCCGTTCGATGACTCCGATCACCATGTAAACCCCTGACCTTTTGACCGACTTTCCCAGCGCCTCAGTAGCAGGTCCGGGCACTTCAATCGAACTTTCAAAGTACCTGCGAAAATCCTCTCGACCTTCCGGTTTACGGAAGCCAATACGCGCCCCGAAATCAAGGCCTATGGGATAGGCCGAGACAAAGGCCTCCGGGAACACCACAAGTTGTGCGCCCTGTTGTGATGCCTTTTCAAGAAGATGCCCTACCTTTGTGAGAGTGGCCTCAAGATCAAATACCACCGGCGCATCCTGCACCACCGCTGCCTTTACTTTCTCCATAATACCCCCTTTCTGTTCCTTCTATAGCGGTATCAATTTTGCCCTTTTATAGGTGTTTGATTTAATTAGGGCTCGGGGATCAAAACAGGTAGGCCCAAGGTACAAGGCGCAGGGTGTAAGGAAAGGAGGCTTTACCTTAAGCCTTGAGCCTTAAGCCTTTCGCCTTTGTTTCAACTTTGTCCCTGAAAAAAATTCCTGTGGGCCCAAGCTTAAGAAAAAGGCTAAGCTTTTTTTATAACGCAATAATTTGATTCTGACTATCCCCTACTTTGGATGCCCTTCGATAATCGCATAGGAAGATGGTGTGCGGATAACGCTTGATAGCCCAAATCCAGCGGCCTCGAAAAGCAATCGATATTCGGACTCGGTACGTTCTCTTCCTCCTGAGGCCGTAGCCAGCATATGCAAATCAAAAAGTTTTGTGACGCTCGCTTCAGGGCCTGGTTCAATTAATCCCTCTATCACCAGGAGACGGCCATTTGATTTTATCCCTTTGCTACAGTTCTTTAAAATCCTAATAGCTTTATAATCATCCCAATTATGAATGATCTGCTTGAGCACATAAACCTCAACACCTTCAGGGATCGCTTCAAAAAAATCCCCGCCTATAATCTCAAGTCGCCCTTCAAGATCATCATCCAGTGCTTCAACCGACTCAACTACACGAGGGTGGTCAAACAGGATACCCTTGAGTTTGGGGTGTTCTTTCAGAATGGCCGATAAAAGGCTCCCCTGCCCTCCGCCCACATCCACGACGGTTTTGAATTTCGAGAAATCATAACTTCCCACGATGGCCGGATTACTCACCTGGGAAACACTGGTCATGACCTCGCTTAAAACCTGTGAAATATCCGGGTGTTTTTCGAGGTACTCATTAAAGGTCATCCCTAATACATGGTCAATTGCAGAATTCCCTGTTTGGACGGAATAGAACAGCTCGCCCCAAGAATTCCACCATGACCTGTCGCCGATCATGACCGCAAAAGGCCTGAGCGACCCAGGGACGTCACTCAGTAATGCCGATGCCATGGGGGTCAAATCAAATACCCCATCCTCCTTTTCACAAAAAATGCATATGCCGGCCAGCGCGCGAAGAAGGCGGTAAAGCGTTTCTCTATCTACATTGGCGGCATCAGCTAATTCTTCAATTGGTTTGGGGCCATCTTTTAATTTATCAGCAATCTTTAGTTTTGCCGCCACATGAATCGCTTGAGATTTCATGAATCCCAACAAATACCCGAATAACTGCGCTGGTGGGGGGATCATCGGCTGTGTATTCGGACTTTCCATGTTTTTCATAATATCCTCCTTGCTAGATAATTGTCTTTTGATTTGGTTCTGAAAGGCTCCAGACAGGCAATGTTGCGTCCATTGCTGACTAAGCCGAGAAACCCGCAAATATCTCGTGTTGAATTAGGTGTTGAAATGCAGATCTAATGGAAATGCAATTAATGGAAAGTTTTATTAAGAATTGGTTTGAAAAAGTGGTTGGTTAGGATGGTGGGCAGTGCACCACGGTGGTGCATTTATTACTTGGAAGAAAGAAACATAACATATTTATCAAATCTCTATTCAGTTGTCCATTTTTAAGTGTTAGATACGGAGTGGATTTGTTTTAACTTACATATTGACACACAGAAAAAACCCTTTATACTGCCTGCCCGGTAAAGCAATTCCCATCAACCCTCTCCTCAAAAAAGGATACACACCCATGCCCAAGAAACCCCACAAAGTGATCATCACCTGTGCCGTCACCGGATCGACCCACACGCCGACTATGTCCCCCCATCTGCCCTACAAATCCGAGGACATTATTCGACAATCCATTGATGCCTTTGAGGCAGGCGCCGCTGTCATTCACCTGCATGCCAGGGACCCCAAAGATGGTCGTCCTTCACCTGATCCTGAGCTGTTTCGGCAATACATGAAGGGGATTAAAGCCGAAACGGATGCCATCATCGGCCTGACCACGGGGGGCGCCACCGGCCAGACTGTTGAAGAACGGCTTATACCGGTCCGAGAGCTACAACCTGAGCTATGCACGCTCAATTTAGGTACGATCAATTATGGCGTATTCCCAATGATTCCCAGATATCAGGATCAATGGAAATTTGAATGGGAAGAACCCTTCCTTGAGAGCTCACGCAACGAACCTTTTGCCAGCAACTTCTCTGATATGGAGTATATGCTCAAACATCTGACCCAGGAAACCGGCGTCCGTTTTGAATATGAGGCCTATGATGTAGGGCAGATCTATACGCTGGCCTACTACCTGGACATCGGTCTTGTCAAACCACCTGTTTTTCTGCAATTCGTGATCGGCACCATGGGTGGGATCGGCCCTGAAGTGGAAAATATTGTCCACCTGAAACAGATGGCTGGTCGCTTGCTCGGCAATGACATCCAGTGGTCGGTGTTGGGAAGCGGGCGTTACCAAATGAATGTGGTCACCGTAGGAGCCATCATGGGCAGCCATGTGCGCGTCGGATTGGAAGACAGTCTCTATTTGCAAAAGGGTAAACTGGCAGAATCAAACGCCGATCAGGTCCGAAAGATATGCAGGATTCTCGAAGAATTGTCCCTGGAAATCGCCACACCGGATGAAGCTCGAGAAATTCTCGACTTGAAAGGCATAGATCAGGTCGCTTTTTAGGTTGGAGACCAGGATTAAAACCAAGATGTTACATGGATACCAAAATGAATCTCATTGATCCTGAAAAAGTGCGCAGGGTTGCCGTGATCGGCACAGGCGCGATCGGCGGCGGCTGGGTTGCGCATTTCCTGCGTCGGGGAATGGAGGTCTGCGTTTACGATCCGGGACCGGAGGCAGAGACCCGGTTGCGCGAAATGATAGACGATGTCTGGCCGACCCTTGAACGGCTGGGTTTGGGTAAATGCGCAAGTCCCGATCGCCTCACCTTTGCATCGGAAATTTCCGACGCTGTAACCCATGCCGATTTTGTACAAGAGAACACGCCCGAGCGGGAAGGATTCAAAAACGAAATTATCCGAGAGATTGACGCCGCAACTTCGCCTTCTGTCGTTATTGCATCCAGCACCTCCGGCGTTCCGATGACCAAAATGCAGCAGGGATGCCTGCACCCTGATCGCTGCGTTGTGGGTCACCCCTTCAATCCGCCCTATCTGATTCCTCTGGTCGAAGTCGTGGGTGGAGAACAGACCGATCCCCAGGTGGTAGACTGGGCAATGGATTTCTATGCATTAATGGGGAAGCGTCCTCTCAAACTGGATCGTGAATTGCCCGGCTTTCTGGCGAACCGATTGATTGAGGCTGTCTGGCGTGAGGCATTGCATCTCGTTTCCGAAGGATTGGCATCGGTTGAAGAGATCGACATCGCCATGACTCAGGGTCCCGCTTTGCGATGGGCGATCATTGGACCCTGCTTGACCTTTCACCTGGCCGGAGGAGAGGGTGGTATGGATTACTTCCTCGAACACTTCGGTCCGGCTCTGAAGCTCCCCTGGACCTATATGGATGCACCTGAACTCACCCCTGAATTGCGACAATGTATGGTTGAGGGGTGTGAACAGGTAACCGCGGGGAAATCGATAAAAGAGCTTATTCGGGAGCGCGATGACCGTTTAATAGCGATCCTTAAGGCCCTGGAGAATCCAAGCACTTAGTAGTCTGGTCTGTTTTTATTATTATTTGTTTGCGCCGATAATGTCTTGCCATGGGTTTTCAACCTTGAACCCCTGGCCCAGACCTGGCATCTCAAAATGCGGTGATGGAAAGCCATGCATTCATAAGCAATGAGAACCGTTGAATATCCGCATCCCGTCACGCCAGGGCGGGCGTGAACCCTGAACCACTTAACCTACACTCTCTGAAAGCCAAATAGAATGACAATTTCCGAGACATCCAGCCTATCCCTTTCGCCTTTGCTTGATGCCCGATCAATCGCCGTGGTGGGCACCAGTGATAAACCCGGCAGTTTTGGCGGTCAGGTGGTGCGCAATTTAGTCGATTTTGGCTATCCCGGATCGGTATATGGCGTCCACCCCCGTCTCACAACACTCTATGGCCGCCCGTGCTTCCCTTCCTTGAGCGCGCTGCCCGAACGACCGGACTGTATCGCCCTGGCTGTAGCTAACAAACATCTCTTGCCTCTCCTTCAGGAAGCCGCCACTTTGAACATCCCTTCATCTGTGGTGTTTGGTGATCCGAACGTCGGAACGGATCGCGATCCCAATCTCCAAGACCGTATTGCAGAGCTGGCACATATTAATGGCATCGCCGTTTGCGGTCCCAATGCCATGGGAATATATAGTTTGCATCGAAAACTGGTCATTTCAGGCTATCCGGTCCGGCCGGACAAACCTGTGGGCAACATTGCCCTCATTACGCACAGTGGCACGGTGTTCGATGCCATGTCACAGAACAACCGCGATGTGCATTTCAATTATGTGATATCCGGCGGTAATGAGGCCACGGTTACTGCTGCCGACTACATGCGCTTTGTATTGGATGATCCAACGACCCGTGTTGTGGCCTGCTACCTGGAAACGGTGCGCGACCCGGGAGGCTTTGTGACAGCCCTCAAGCTTGCCAATGAACGACAGATTCCTGTTGTGGCCCTTAAGGTTGGATTGAGCGAACGGGGACGCGCCCTGGCCCAGGCCCACTCAGGGGCATTAGCAGGCGGGCCTCAAGCCTATGCCGCCCTGTTTCGGCGTTATGGCGTGTGCCAGGTGCGCACATTGGATGAGATGATGGACACCCTTGAACTCTTTAGCCGGATTCAGAAAATGTCCAATCCCGATGTGACCGTGCTCATGGAGTCAGGCGGCGAGCGCAGTTTGTTTGTTGATCTTGCCGGAGAAATTGGGGTCCCTATAACCCCTCTAAGCGCCGAAACGACTAATCGCCTCGAAGGGATCCTCGAGCCCGGCGTCATCCCCGATAATCCTCTGGATGCCTTCGGCACGGGCAGCGACGTGGCGGGCACCTACCGAAACTGTCTGCTTGCCCAGCATGACGATCCAAACACGGGCTTGCTGCTGCTTGCCGTTGATTTGGCCAGGGATTCTTACCTTTCACCGGATTACGTTGAAGCTGCCCTCAGCGCGCTCGACCAATTGAAAAAGCCCTTTGCCTGCATGGTCAACCTGACTTCTGGCGCCGGGGACGAATTGGTTGAGAAACTGCGAAAACAGGGTGTTCCTGTTCTCATGGGCACCGAAACCGGGCTTCGAGCTATTCGTCACCTGATTGATTTTAGCGAGTTCAAGGACCGCCCTTCCTCTGATCCGGAATTCATTGGCCGACCCGCTCCTGATGTTGTGAAACGCCTGCGCGATCAGTTGCAGAAGGCAAATGCACCTTTGGATGAGCATGCGAGCAAAACCATGCTCGCAGCCTATGGCCTTCCCATTGCGCACGAGCACGTAGTCGAATCAAGCAATCAAGCCGTCGAGGCAGCTTCCAGCATGGGATGTCCGGTTGTACTAAAAACCCTGGCGCCCGGAGTGCTTCACAAGACCGATGTGGATGGGTTATTCCTTGGCCTTGAAGATAAAGTCGCCGTTCAACGTGCCTACAAATCTCTTGAGCAGGAATTCGGACCCGAAGTGCTGGTGCAGGAGATGGTGAAGGGCGGTATTGAGTGTATTCTGGGAATGACGACTGATCCGCAGTTTGGTCCGATCCTTTTGGTGGGATTGGGGGGCGTGTTCGTTGAGGTATTCAGGGATGTGCAGACGGCCCTGCCGCCTTTATCGCAGTTGGATGCTGAGCGTCTTTACGATCAATTAAAGGGCGGGACACTCCTCAAAGGCGCTCGCGGCAAACCTGCCGCAGACATTGGAGCCCTCACCGATACCCTTTTGCGTTTCTCGACTTTTATTACTGACCTTGGCGATCTCATCTCACAAATAGACATCAACCCAATCAGCGTGCGCCCATCCGGCGCCGTTATCCTCGATGCCCTGATCATCCCCCATAATACCAATCCTTCCGAGCCAAGTGATCCGGCAATGAAACCAGGTTTTGGGATGCTGAGCCTCAGATCGATCTCAAGATCCGATCGCTGACCACCGGAATTATAATCCCGTTGATCCGAAATAAATTCCTACTGTTTCGTTCTTATTAGCTTGTTCCGAGCGATTTCCTACAAAAGGGGATTGATGGTATTTTGCGGATGAGATAACATTCGTTATCAAATCTGAGGTAATGGATGATTACCGCTCTTTGAGGAACCTATGATAAGAGCCATAAATCCGGATTATCCCGCATTGGTAAAGGAAGTTCGAAGACAAATTGCCCTTAGCCAGGAAGACCTGGCCCGGAGGTTGGAGTCAGCTACGCCACAAATAATCGTTGGGAAAACAAGCAGCCCAAGCCGTCCAAATCGGCCAGAGCGCAATTGAATTCCTTTTGCGATCGAATGATAAAGACCGGATTTCTGAAGCTTCCGGAACAGGAAAACAGATAGCTTCATGGTAGAGAAGAAGAAAACCGAATCAAAGGGAATCATTTCCTGGCCTACAATCGAACTTCCCGGAGAAAAACAGCATCATTTCGGCGGAGGAGTATCGCTAAACGAGGGAAATTGATCGCATGTTAAAGGCATACGATGAACAAGGTGCTTACCGACACCTGGAGGATATAGTGAATGAAGAGGCCTGATCGTCTGTTATCTGAAATCAGAGAACTGATCCTGGCAGCACGTAGCGCCGCGGGCCGCAGTGTTAACACGATCCAAGTGCTCACTAATTTCGAAATCGGCCGCCGCATCGTGAATTATGAACAGAAAGGGACGGAACGGGCGGAATACGGCAAACAGGTGCTGAAGGCGCTTTCTGAGCGCCTGACTGAAGAGTTCGGCCGGGGCTTCTCACGCTCGAATCTTGAATACATGCGCAAGTTCTATCTGACCTATCGGGATAGGCTTCCCGAAAAATCCCAGATAGCATCTGGGAAATTGCAGGCGGCAGAAAAATCCCAGAAGTTATCTGGGAAATCCGGTTTGTTTCCGCCTCAGACAATGTCTCAACCACAAACCAAATCCCTATTCGCTTTGAGCTGGTCGCAATATGTGTTTCTGGTTTCGATAGAAAGCAAGGAAGAAAGAAAATTCTATGAGATCGAAGCGACTAACAACGGATGGACGCTTCCCGAACTCAAACGACAATTCAATTCCGGGCTTTATGAACGATTGGCTTTGAGCCGGAATAAAACTAAAATCAAAGAACTCTCGGAACAAGGGCAGCGAATTGCTCGACCCCATGATGTCCTGAAAGACCCTTATGTGCTCGAATTCCTAGGATTGGATGAAAAGTCGGAATATTCTGAAAGTGATCTCGAAAAAGCCATCATCGACAAGCTTGAAAATTTCCTCCTGGAACTAGGGAAAGGATTTCTATTCGAAGCCCGTCAGAAACGGTTCACCTTTGGTTCCGATCACTTCCTAGTGGATCTTGTATTCTACAACCGCCTGCTGCGCTGTTATGTGTTGATCGATCTCAAGATCGGTAAACTGATGCACCAGGACCTCGGCCAAATGCAGATGTACGTTAACTATTTTGATCGCCACGTAAAACTGGATAGTGAGAACTCCACCGTCGGAATCATCCTTTGCAAGATGAAACACGATGCACTCGTGGAATTGACCTTGCCCGAAGATGCCAACATCCACGCTTCCCAATATCAATTCTATTTGCCCTCCAAAGAAGAGCTGAGGCAAAAGCTGATAGGGTGGGCTGAAGAGCAGGAGGTGGGAAATGCAAACTGATATCTGCGCTGCCCTAACGGATTTCGGATCTGCCCGATGAAGGGCTAGAGATCGGGCGGGCGAGGTCTCGTAGCATTATGAAAAAACAAACGAAAACAAAATCAAAGGGAATCGTTTCCTGGCCTACAACCGAACGTCCCCGTGAAAAACTGCTTCATTCCGGGCCGGAGGCATTGTCCGATGGGGAGTTGCTGGCGGTTTTGCTGCGGATCGGAAAATCGGGGCAATCTGCCGAAGATCTAGGAAGACAACTATTGACGAAATTCAACGGCATCAACGGGATAGACCGCGCCCACATCGAAGAATTGCTTTCAGTTTCCGGCATGGGTGTCGCCAAGACCGCACAGCTAAAGGCTGCTGTTGAACTCGGCAAAAGAGTCCGCATGCAAAAGGTTCAGCCAAAGCGTTTTGATCACGCTGATGATGTGGCCGCCTATATTCGCCCCCGGTTTGAAGGCAAACGCCAGGAATGCTTTTTAACGATTCTGCTGGACGGTCAAAATCGCTTGCTGGCGGAAAAGATGATTTCCGAAGGTATTCCTACTCAGGCGACCGTGTATGTTCGGAGGGTGATGGAAGAAGCCTTGCGGGTGTCTGCGAGCACCTTTGTGGTCGTACACAACCACCCTTCGGGTCATCCCGCTCCCTCCACCGCGGACGACAAGACCACGCAAGACCTCAAGCAAGCTGCTGATCTATTAAATCTGATTTTCCTTGATCACATTATCGTTGGCAGCGGAATCAGTTATTACAGTTATGCTGAATATGACAAATTATGACCAAGGATGGGAGTGATGCATGGCGAACAAGAACTATGTCAAGGCAGATGAAATCCAAATCAAAGGCACTAAAATTTTCAGCCCGGTTCGGAAAAAATGGCTTTCGCGAACACCAGAGGAACAGGTTCGCCAAGAATACCTGTCCGTTTTAACCCGGGAATATGGCTATATTATTGATCAAATTGCAGAGGAAGAATCCGTCACTGGTCGAGGCTCTGCCCAAGCCCGTGCCGACTTCCTAATCTGGCGTACTGTAAAGGATAGGTCAGACAATCGCCCTGCTATGATTGTTGTCGAATGCAAGTCAGACAACGTTACTATCAGTTCCAAGGACTATTTCCAGGGGGATAACTACGCGCGACGAGAAGGGGCAAAGTTCTTCGTCACCCACAACAATCGCGAAACCCGCTATTGGCGCGTACGGAAAGACCGCCGTCCTGGATATCTTGAGGAAATCGAGAACATACCCCATGCCGATGCCACGGATAAAGAAATAGAGGTGTTGTTCTCCAAACTCCGTGTCTTTAAAGAAAAGGAGTTCGCCGATCTTCTTCATCAATGCCATAATGTGATCCGCAACCGCGAAAAAAAGGATCCAGCCGCAGCCTTTGATGAAATTGCAAAAGTGCTTTTCACAAAAGTGTGGGTAGAGCGAGAACTTCGAGGACAGCGTAAGCGAAAAAATCTTTTTAGCATGGAGTTTTTAGACGAGTATTTGTCTGACGAACCACCTCTTGACGCTCTATTCCAACAAACAAAAAAAGCTTATGCTATTGACAAGATTTTTGAAGAAGATGAACGCATCAATCTAAAAGCGGCCACTGGGCGAGAAATTGTCAGACTTTTAGAAAAATATAACTTGTCCGATACCAGTGAGGATATCAAGGGTGTTGCTTTCGAGCGCTTTTTGGGCCGTACCTTTCGGGGTGACATCGGCCAGTTCTTTACTCCTCGGACGATTGTAGAGTTCATGGTTCATATGGTCGATCCCCAGGAGGGGGAGGTGGTCTGCGACCCGGCCAGCGGGTCCGGGGGATTTTTAATTCGCGTTTTTGAGATCGTGCGGGAAAGGATTCTGGCCGATGCCGACCAACGGTACAACGCGTTTCGCAAAAAAATTGAAAAGGACAGGTCCCTTACCGATACCAAGAGGTCCAAACTGCTCCAGGAAAAATATAAAGAGATCCAGCAGACCATTAAGCAAACCAACGAGGGATCCCGTCTTTGGAATTTGGCCAACCGCTGCATTTTCGGTACGGATGCCAATGATCGTATGGCCCGAACCAGCAAAATGAACATGATCATGCACGGCGACGGTCATGGCGGGGTTCACCATCATGACGGTTTTTTAAACGTCAACGGTATCTTTGAAGGACGTTTTGATATTGTCCTGACCAATCCGCCCTTTGGCGCGAATGTGGAGCCCTCGGACAAAGTGCTGGAATCCGATATTGAAGTCAATGCAGCAGACGAACGGCACTATGTGCGTGAATTTGAGGAGCCTTACAAAGAAGCCCAGGCACGAGTAAAGGCCGCCATCCATAAACCCATTGCCAGCCTGTTTGATTTACCCAAAAGCAACAAATCTAAAATCAAGACCGAAATCCTGTTTATCGAGCGCTGCCTAGATCTGCTCAAACCCGGCGGCCGCATGGGCATTGTACTTCCCGAGGGGATTTAAATAATCCATCGCTGACCTATGTGCGTGAATTCTGCGAGGACCGTGCTTTCATTCGGGCCGTGGTCAGCCTGCCTCAGGAGACCTTCAATTCCGCCGGTGCATCCGTAAAGGCCTCTTTGCTGTTCATGCAGAATTTCACCGAAGATGAGACCGCCGAATACCAGGCCAAACGCCAGACCGCTGTGGCCGAGGTTGACACCAAGTACCGACCCGAAATCGAGGCGGAAACTGCCCGAATTCAAAAAACCATTGACGAAGCCGATGAGGAGATAAAAAAAGCCAAGCCGCCCACTCAGGCGGCTCGCAAGGGCATGATCGAAGAAGCTATTAAAGCTGCCTTTGCAGCGGCCAAAATTGCCGCCAAACGCGTTCCCGATTGGAAAATACGAAAAACCGAAGCCAAAAGAGAGTTGCGGGCATACGAAAAGAATATGGCCATCATCAAAACTCGCGAAACACGGCAACTACTCAAAAGGCGGTTTGATTATCCCATATTTTTCTATGACGCACAGCATGTGGGCATCACCGCCACCGGCGAGCAGGATGTCTGCGAGTTATATTACAACGATGCCTTGAGGCTACCTGCCGGCATGAAAGCTGGGGAGACCACATTGGAACAGTACCGAAGTTTTCAAGAGCACCCAGGGAATTTCGTCGAATCATATGTGGCAAAAAGTAATGCCCACCGCTGAAACCCTTCACCAGCGTTACTTTGTGGCTATGTGGTCCGATATTGACCGTTGGGTGATTCCCACATCAGCCCTGATGGGAGGGCAACTTCCAAAGGGCTGGATCACCGCCAATATTGGAGAACTTGTGCAGTTGGTGACAGATCGCATCCAGGTCAATCCAGAAGGCGAGTTCAAGATGGCCGGAGTTAGGTTATACGGAGAGGGCGTATTTCACCGCGAAACGGTGTCAGGTGGAAAAATGAGCGCCAAGTATGTAGCGCCTCTTAAGTCTGGAGCCCTCATTTACAACCGCCTTTTTGCATGGAAGTCTTCTTTTGCCATTGTCCCCACCGAATTGGCCGATTGCCACGTTTCGAACGAGTTCCCACAATTCCTTCCAAATCCATCAAAACTTGTGCCGGAGTTTCTGTACCTCTGGTCCTTAACCGCACAGACCATTAGAGCGGTAAATGCGGCATCAACCGGTTCTGCGGCAGTGAGCCGAAACAGATTTAGAGAAGAGTTTTTTCTTGAGTTCGA
>CAYWMP010000060.1:0-29289 GCA_964459445.1 uncultured Desulfobacteraceae bacterium | reverse complement strand
TTGTTGGGGCACAGCGATGTAAGAACCACAATGATTTATACCCATACCATTAAAAACCAGACCATTAAAGAGGCAAAAAGCCCACTTGATTTTTCTTGATCCTCGTTCATCTCAAGGAACCTGCATTCATCAACAGATTATTCTTTAAGTGGAATCCCGAAATACTTACGGATCGATTTAGCTAATAATCTTGCCTTCCCACATTTCATAAAGGAAATTCTTCCCGGCTCTATTTAATGCGGCCTTTTAAGGAATGTCCTCCGAATTGGTTAAATGTCAATAGACAAAAAGGGGCTCGGGGGATCGGATGCGGTGGTCAGGCGCAGGCGGTTTATTCATGGATTGGGGTTGCAGAAGGTGGGTTTTTTGTTTATATTAAAACATTTGTTTGATACAGGTGTTTGAGCCGTATTCATAATTCGCTCAATTGGAGTATTTGAATAAGATCTTGGAGTCTAAAATGACCAGGAATGCAGAAAACCATATTACGAGGGAGCGTCTGCTGGATAAGGCGGAAATTCTCTTTGCCCACAAGGGTTATCGGACTGTCACGGTCCGGGAGATTACCAAAACAGCGGGGTGTAATCTGGCAGCCGTAAACTACTATTTTGGGAACAAAGAAAACCTCTATATGGAGGTCTTTCGATCCAGATGGGTTCCCAGGGCCAAACGTATCCACAAGGCCTTCAGGAAAACACTTCATGCCCAGGACCCCGTCACACCGGGCAGTGTTATCCGGTCCCTGGCCGAGGCCTTCCTGGAGGGACCTCTAACGGACCAGGAACGTCAGCGCCACGCGCAGTTGATGACCAGAGAGATGAACCAACCGACCAGGGCCTTTGAAGTGGTTGCCGGTGAAATCATGCGGCCCTTTTTTAATGAACTTGCGGACATGTTCGGTTCCTTCCTGCCGGAGGAAAACGGTAGGGATAGTCTCATGCTTAAACTCTTTAGCGTCTTTTCTATCGTGCTCCATTTCAATTTTGCCAGACCTGCGGTGACCCAAATAACAGGCCGGCAATATGATCCGGCCTTCAGGGCACAGCTTGTTGACCATATCGTGGATTTCGCCTTGGCGGGGCTGGGGATAAATCATCGGGAGGTGGGTCTGTGAAACGCCTGCCCCAAATCGCGTTTTTGACCATTGTCCTGTCGTGGAGCTGGCTCGGATGTATGAAAATGGGACCTGAGTATCATCGACCCGACATCGGGGCCGATATCCCTGCTTCCTATCAGCATGATTCCAAAGAAAGAATCACAAACATCAATGACGATCTATGGTGGGAGGTCTTCAGAAACTCGGAGATAAACCAGCTTGTTGCGGAGGTCCTTGAGAACAACCTGGATATCCAGCGGGCGACCGCCCGAGTCCTTGAGCTAAGATCGAGGTTGGTCCAAACGCGGGCGGACCGTTTTCCAACCCTCAACATTCAGGAGCAGAGCCAAACCCAACGATCGACAATAACCAGTTCCTTGATTTCTCTGAGTACATCCCAAACAGAGGTTAGAAGCACTTCCGAGACCCATAGCCTCTCATTGCCCGCCTCATTTGAAGTGGACCTCTGGGGCCGGCTCGCCAGGGCGGAGGAGGCCGCACGGGCCGATCTCCTTGAAGCGGAAGAGAACCGATTCACCCTGGGGCAAAGTGTGATTGCGGAGACGATCAGCCTTTATCTGGAAATAGCGTCCATTGAGCGTAGGATACAGATTACTGAGAATAGTATTGTGGCCTTTAAACGAAGCCGGGATTTTGTGCAGAACCGGTATGATCGAGGCCTTGCCTCCATTTTGGACTTACGCCAGGCCCGGCGTATATTTGCCCAGGCCGAGGCAGCGCTTCCTCTGTTGCGTCAGGAACTCGGGGTCAAGCAGCAAAATCTGGCCGTTTTATTGGGACGCTATCCCAATACTCGACCGGCAAAGAAGCACCCGGAAGACTATTTCAAACAACCCGCGCCGGTTCCTCCCGGATTGCCTTCAGATCTGCTTCTTAAAAGACCCGATATCAGGGCGGCCGAGGCCCAACTCAAGGCATTGACAGCACGAATAGGGGTTGCGCAAGCAAACCGTTTTCCCCGCATTACGCTGACCGGCAGCTTCGGATACTCCAGTAATGAGCTGGGTCAGGTTCTGGATGCCAACAACGACCTATGGAGCATGGCTTTAGGTATCCTGCAGCCCCTTTATGATGCCGGAAATTTGAAGGCAGGCCAGCGGGCGGCGGAAGCAAGATATCAACAGGCCGCCGCGGACTATGCCAAAACTGTGCTTACGGCGTTTTCAGAGGTCGAAAGGGCTCTTTTGACGCGAAAAGAACAACTGGAACGACGTGAAAGGTTTTTGAAATTCCTTGAAGAGGCCAGGGCTACCCAGGAGGTGGCGCAGAGCCGTTATATTCGTGGACTCGCGGATTATCTCAGCGTTCTGGATGCTCAGCAGACCCGATTCCAGGCCGAACAGAACCTCGCACTGGTAGACTTGGCCATCCTTAGCAATCGTGTGGCCCTCCATCGTGCCCTGGGAGGGGGTTGGGGAAAGCCCTATGAAATAGCGGTAGAGAAAAGGGGCAGGTTTGATTCCGTGCCCTTTATCCCGGCGAATTGGAGGTTTTAGGCGGTCGTAAAGAGTTCATTTTCAGGTGCTGAATGCGGGAAAGTTTAGCAAGATGGGGATTAGGTGCGGAGCGATACCAGATACTAGAAACTGGATACTGGTTAAACGGAGTTTCTATTTTACAAAGCATGGAGCGTCTTGAATTCAGCGACACACCGTTCAATTCAATTGACTGTCTAGAACTTCCACAGGTCAGTCATGGTTCATATCATTTAATTTGAACTTTCGGGTTCATTGAGGATTGTCATGAGAAAATTCATACATTTTTTGATCGTTATTGCCTTGGTTGCCGGGGGCGTCTTTGCCATGAAGACCCTGATGGCAAGCAAAGCGCCGCTCAAGAAAAAACGTCCACGCGTGTCTCTGCCAATAGCCAGGGTTCTGGAAATAAAAACAGGCCCCAGGGCCGTTCCCATTGTGGGACAAGGAACCGTAAAGCCGCTCCAGGAGATTCAATTGGTGCCGCAGGTGGGCGGCAAAACGGTTTGGATGTCATCGGCGTTGGTGAATGGCGGCTCGTTCAAAAAAGGGGATTTGCTGCTCAAAATCGATCCGGTGGACTATGAACTGGCGGTTACCCTCTATGAGTCCAAGGTCAAGGATTCTGAAAGTAAACTGCAGCAGCTCGAGGAGGAGGCCGCGGTAGCCAAGGAAGAATGGTTTGAAATCCGGAGAATTAGGCCCGAGATGGCCAAGAAACCCCCACCTCTTGTGGCCAAGGAACCCCAGTTGGCGGCAGCGCAGGCCAAGCTGGAAGCGGATAGGGCGGAGCTTCGAAAGACGCTCATACAACTTGATCGAACGAAACTCGTAGCGCCCTTTAGCGGTCGAGTGAGCGCAAAAAACGTGGACATAGGACAGTATGTTGCGCCGGGTCAGGCCCTGGCAACGCTTTACTCGACTCAGGTCGCAGAGATACTCCTGCCCCTGGAAAACGAGGATCTTTCCTGGTTTCATGTTCCCGGTTTCACCCCGGGAAAGGGCCCGGGCGCCGTGGCTAGGGTGAGGGCGCGCGTAGCGGGGCAGGATCTTGTCTGGGAGGGCAGGGTAGTTCGTGCAGAAGGGAAACTGGACGAGCGCACGCGGATGATCAATGTGGTCGTCAGAGTGAACAAACCCTATGAAAGAAAACCCCCCTTGGCCGTTGGTCTCTTTGTAAGGGTTGAGATTGAAGGTCGCGTGCTTCAGAATGCCGCCATCATCCCAAGATCGGCGCTTCGTGGAGATGACATTGTATGGGTGCTTGATGACGAAGATCGTATCAGATTTCGCAATGTCAAAGTGGCCAACACCTCCGGGGAAGGCCTCATTATCAGTGAGGGCCTGAGCGGTGGTGACAAAATCGTCGTTTCATCCCTCAAGGCGGTTACAGAGGGTATGAAAATCAGGGCTGCATACGTGATTGGGGAAAAGAAATCATGAAAGGGGCAATTGGGTGGTTTACTGAGAATCATGTCGCAGCAAATCTCTTGATGTTTTTTCTTCTCTTGGCCGGCGTTTTCACGGGGTTGTCTATGAAGCTCGAGATCTTTCCTGAGACGACCCTGGATAGCATTATCATATCAACGACCTATATCGGCGCTTCCCCGGCCGAGGTTGAGGAATCGCTTCTCAGGAAAATCGAAGAGAGTGTTGCCGGTTTGGCGGGTGTCAAGCGAATCGATTCGGTTGCCAAAGAAGGCTACGGCACGGTCACTATCGAGGTCATGAAGGATTGGGATCTGAAAAAACTCCTCGATGAGGTCAAGGCGGAGGTAGACCGTATTACGACCTTTCCTGACGAAGCCGAAGAACCGACCATTCGCGAGGTGACCCGGAGGAGCCAGGTGATCTTTGTGTCCATTTACGGCGAAGCATCCGAGGCGACCCTGAAGCACCTTGCAGAACAGATCAAAGACGACATTACGAACCTGGAGGGTGTCACCCTGGCGGAATTTCTCGGTGTGCGCAAGGGAGAAGTCCATATCGAGATATCTGAAGCCTCCCTCCGGCGTTACGGACTGACCCTGGGGCAGGTGGCGGATGCCGTCAGAAAGGGAAGCCTGGATCTGCCTGCAGGCAGCGTTAAAACAGCAGGCGGTGAGATCCTGATCAGGACCAAGGGACGCCGGTATTATGCCAAGGACTACATGGATGTAGCCGTGATTACGCGACCGGACGGCACCCAGGTGACGCTGGGGCAGATTGCCGAACTGAAGGACGGGTTTGAAGATGTGGATCTCTCAGCCCGTTTTCAGGGCAAGCCTGCTGCCATGGTACGGGTTTACAGGGTGGCGGACCAGAACGCCCTCACAGTGGCTGACAGGGTCAAGAAGTATATCGATGAGGTTCGGCCCAGCCTCCCAGCCGGCATAGAAATCGGATATTTTTCAGATCGATCCAAGATCCTTCGCAGCCGTATTGAACTCCTGCTGAGGAATATGGCGCTGGGTTTGATCCTGGTCAGCATTTTGCTCGGTGTCTTCCTGAATCTGAAGCTCGCCTTCTGGGTCACCTTAGGGATACCCATCTCCTTTATGGCCGGGCTCATTCTCCTGCCCAAGATGGATGTATCCATCAACATGATCTCCCTCTTTGCTTTTATTATGGTTCTCGGCATCGTGGTGGATGACGCTATCATTATCGGCGAAAACATCTTCCGCAAGAGTGAGGAGGGCCTGCCTCCGCTTAAGGCGGCCGTTGAGGGGGCCATAGAGGTGGGGCGCCCTGTGATATTCGCGGTGCTCACGACGGTCGTGGCCTTTTGGCCTCTGCTCCTTGGGGGCGGGTTTATGGGCAAGATGATGCGCAATATCCCCATAGTGGTCATCCTGGTCCTGCTGGGATCCCTTATCGAGGCCCTCTTCATACTCCCAGCACACCTGGCCCGGAGTAAAGGATTAAAGAGGGCCAACGGTGTTCAAAAGCGAGAGAAGGCCACGGCTAGGGGCTTGAAATGGGTGATCAAGCGGCCCTACCCCTGGTTGGTAAATTTTTGTGTCAAATGGAGATATGCCACGGTGGCTGCGGGCATTGTTGTCATGATGTTGACCTATGGGGTTTGGCAGGCAGGGTGGCTTAAGTTTGTTTTTTTCCCGAAAGTTGAGGGAGATACCTTGCGTTGCATAATCACCATGCCAGCCGGTACGCCTGTTGAGCGAACCACGGAGGTGATCACTCACCTTGAGCAAACGGCCAGGGAAATCCTCGATGAAGCGGATCAAAAAAGGGCCCCAGGGGCGACATCGCTTTTTGAATACAGCGTGTCTCTCATCGGATGGCAGGAAAGCCGCAGAGGGGTTACCAAAGACATCGGCAGTCATCTTGGCCAGATCTGGGTTCAGTTGCTGGAAGGTGAAAAGCGCGATGTGAGTGCCGTCAAGCTATCAAAACTATGGCGGAAGAGGGCGGGCCCTATACCTGATGCGGAATCCATTACCTATAGGAGTGAGTTACATAGCGCCGGTGAAGCCATTGAGGTGCATCTTGCCATGAACGACCATGAAGCGCTTTTGGCGGCTGCAGAAGATCTGAAAGATGAGCTTAGGGGGTATGCAGGGGTTTTTGATGTGGAGGATAGCTTCCTCCCGGGAAAAAGGGAGATGCAGCTCAAACTCAAACCTGCAGCCCGAAGCCTGGGATTGACCCTGAACGATTTGGCCAGTCAGGTAAGACACGCCTTTTACGGCGCCGAGGCCTTGCGCATGCAGCGGGATAAGGATGAAATCAAGGTCCTCGTGAGATATCCGGATTCCGAGCGGCGATCGCTGGGACATGTGGAAGAGATGCGGATTCGAACCGCCGACGGCACAGAAGTCCCATTCAGCCAGGTGGCTGAGGTGAATATGGAGCAGGGCTATGTGGCCATTGAGCGGGCGCAGCGACATCGGGTCATCAAAGTCATCGGCGATGTGGACGAAAAGGTAACCAATGCCAGCGAAGTGCGTTCTGCCCTAGAATCGGAGATTCTGCCGGAACTCAAGGGCAGTTATCCCGGTCTCAGGTACACCATAGAAGGCGAAGGCAAGGAACAGAAGGAATCCCTGGAAGATGTAATTAACGGCTTCGGCATTGCCCTTTTTGGAATCTACGCCCTGTTGGCCATTCCCTTCAGATCCTTCACCCAACCATTCATTGTGATGTTTGCCATTCCCTTCGGCCTTGTCGGGGCCGTGGCCGGGCACTTGATTATGGGGCTCAACATCAGTTTCTTGAGTTTATTCGGCATGGTCGGTCTGGCAGGTGTGGTGGTGAATGATTCCCTGGTACTGATCCACGCCACGAATCGCATTCGGAGGCAGGGGGTGAGCGCCCACGATGCGGTAATCCAGGCCGGAGGTCTACGTTTCAGGGCCATCATCCTGACTTCCCTAACCACCTTTGCGGGGCTCACGCCCATGCTCCTGGAAAAAAGCATTCAGGCCCAATTCCTTATCCCCATGGCGGTCAGTCTCAGCTTCGGCGTGCTCTTCGCCACCGGTGTCACACTGCTGTTGGTCCCCTGCGGGTACATGATCCTCGAGGACATTCATAATATCCTCCTGTTTTTCAAGAATAAACTTGCCGCACCCCGGCCGGCATCTTGAAAAGAGGCCGCGCGATACCCCCAATTCAAATAACCAATCGCGTCATACATGCGAGTGGATTTTGAGCTTGAATAGATATCTTAATAATGATGGCTAACTGGTTGTAATGGTATAGGAATTGCTTCTAATAGTTGGACTGGGCAATGCGCTTGTCATAATTTGACGCAACTGGTAAATAGTGTACATCCAGTAATGGCCGTTTTTCACAATTTTAGCGTCAGGCTCTAGTTCCAATCCTCAAAATGCGACATGTATGGATGCCTGTCCCACTGGGTGTCTTCAGCGGGGTAGTTGGAATTCTCGCCTTCCCCCGCACGAGGTACGGGATCTTCGACTTGAACTTGAAAAACTATCTCATTTCTGGACGGACACTAAACAACAAAATTTCGAATTTGGTGGATATAGAGGGCTGAGCACCAACCATGAACCTGGACAAAATCGTTCCTTCCTCAGTGGGCTCTTTATGTGTCGCAGCCATCGCCTTGACACTTCTTTTCTTTCAAGGGCTGATTTTTCTCAGGAAACGCGAATATTCGTGGAATGCGTGGGGCGCGGGTATATCTCTATCAACCATCATCTATTCAATCGGAATATTCATTGAATATAATACCCCAGCGTCTACCATAAATCATTTTGCCGGCCGTCTCGAATTCGTAGCCATCGTGCTTCTTATCCATTGCCTCTATGGGTTCACCCTTTCATATCTAAAGCTCAATTCTTTTAAGTTTCATTTAATAGCCGGCCCCTTTCATCTGGTTTTGCTCTGGACGATATGGTCGACCGGACTCTTTGTGGATGATACCTTCATTTTCAGGAGTTTTAAGTTATTGCAGCAGCCCTTTATTGAAGCGAATGTTGGCCCCTATGGCATCCCATTTGTTGTCTATGCCTACCTGGCCTCATTTTCTACCCTGTTTTTGTGGTTCAGAAACAGACATAAAACGAATTATACGAGGGTCTACATCATCGGCTTGCTATTTTGGGGTGCGCTCGGAGCCCACGACTGTATGGCCGTCATTGGTATGAAAACCTATCAGTACATGATGGAATATGGATTTATTGGATTTTCCGTTGCCGTGCTTGTCGTGACCATGGGGGAATACATAAGAACCTATGAAGGTTTTGAAAAGGCAAATGCTCGGCTGTACAGGGAGATGGCCGAACGTCTGCAAGTCCAGGATGCACTGAAGGAGAGCGAAGAGAAATATCGATTACTGGTTGAAAACGCCTATGACGCCATCGTTGTGACCCAAGAGGGGAAGGTCAAATACGTGAATCCGAGCGCCGTTGCATTCAGGGACCAGCCACAGAAAGAAATCATGAATCGTGAATTTCTGGAATTCATTCACCCTGATGATCGGGGGCATATTCTTGAGCTTTATCGTGCGAGAATGAAAGGAGAAGAGGTCCCCACGGGGACATCTTTCCGCATGTTGAACGGCAGGGGTGAAATAAGATGGGTACAAAGCCGATCATCTATGGTGACATGGGAAAAAGAGCCGGCCCTCATGACTTTAATCACCGACATTACGGCACAAAAAAAGGGGGAGGAGATAGAAAAAAGGGCGCATCTTGAGTTGGAAAGGCGCGTCCGTGAAAGGACCGAAGAGCTGAAGGAGGCCAAGGAGGCGGCGGAAGCTGCGAGTCAGGCCAAAAGCGACTTCCTGGCGACCATGAGCCATGAACTTAGGACACCTTTGAATCATATTATCGGCTTTACCGACTTGGTTGTTGATAAAAACTTCGGAGATCTGACTGAGGCACAGGAAGAATATCTAAGTGAGGCTCTGGCGAGTTCCCATCATCTTCTTTCACTGATTAACGACATCCTGGATCTTTCTAAGGTGGAGGCCGGCAAGATGCAGCTTGAACTATCCGATGTAAACCTGAAAACGCTTTTGGACAGCAGTTTAACGGTGTTCAAGGACAAGGCCCAGGAGCATAGGATAGTATTGTCGACGGAATTGGACGGTGTGCCTGAAACAATTTGGGCAGATGAACGAAAAGTGAAACAGATTCTATATAATCTCCTGGCCAATGCTGTGAAATTTACGGCGGACGGCGGTAACATTAGGATACGCGTACAAGAAACAGAATGTAAATTTGGGGACTTAAAATCAAGCGAAAGTCGGGCAGACCGCGGTGACGATAGCGTGCCGGGAGTGGATGGTCTATGGAAATGCGTCAAAGTGTCGGTCATGGACACCGGTATCGGAATTCAACCTGAAAACCTGGAACGGATCTTTCATTCATTTGAACAGGCCGATAAATCCAAAACTCGCAAGTACCAGGGTACCGGGCTTGGATTGGCCTTGACGAAAAAGCTCGTGGAAATGCACCAGGGGAGAATCTGGGTTGAAAGCGAAGGCGAGGGTCAGGGAAGCGCCTTTCATTTTGTCCTGCCGGTTCAGTACCCCGAATAGTAACGTATCGTTCCCCCAACACTTCCCATCGCAAAAGGGTTTGCCTTTCAATGCCCTGAAAAGTATAGCGGGGCGTTTTCAGACAGCCTCTAAATATTGAATTCGGCCACCCAGAAATCATGCAGATTGCAGAAGCTGGTTGCATAGAATTTGGCGCCGGCTCCGGCAGGGAGCTCGTAGGTCGATACGGGTTTTGGATCTGTCGGGTAAAAGGTCTTCTCACCAATCACTTTGCCCTCGGCCGAGACCAGGGTGTGACGCACAATATAATGCATCTTGAACATGCCGTGGTTTGTGGTGATAGTCACTTTCTTTCCAACCACATTAACCATAGGTGCATGCCCTTTGACCTTTTTGGCCCATTTGCCGGGATTTTCTTTGGTGTAAATGACGCCAGCCGGAAAACCGCCGGGAGAGGCCAAGGCCTTTGCAGAGTTACCGATAACCAGACCGCCGGCCACCAATACGGACTTCTTTAAAAAATCCCTCCTGTCATCCATTTTGTCCTTCCTTTCTAACTTTTGGTTGTTTCTGATTTAAGTGTAAGGCCCTACTTACTCACCATTACTTCGAGTGCGACCCATTCACCTGTGAAAAGTACCGGTACGAATTTCAATGCGTTTTCACGAGTTACTCTATTAATTATACCAACAAGCTTGCGCCAGCCCTAGAACAAAAATAAGCAGGGCAATGATTTACCCACAAGTTTGAGACTTGTAGAAAAGAGGTTCTAAACAGGGATTCCGCGACCAAATAGGGATCATTCATTAAACAACAGGTCGGCTGACAAATGCTCAATATATAGCACTTTTTTGTTGACAAAGCGCAATATATTGTGCTAATTGTGTGCGCATCCTGCCTCAAGGCTGGGGCCCAATTCCGCTTCCTCCTCCGGCGAGTTGACCCAGCCTTTTTTGTGGACATTTCAGTTTTTTTGCCACTAAGGCTCAAAGACACCAAGAAAAAGGAATTACTGTGAGGCACTACTTTAATTGTTCCTGGATTCATCGTTACCTTGTAAAGATTTCGGGCTATTTTTCTCAGCTTAGTGCCTTCGTGTTTTAGTGGCTGCTCCAGTAAAAATTTTCAAATAATCAGAGGGATATAAGTGTTTAAAAAAATTGAAAAGCGAGACGGAAGGCTTCTGGAATTCGATTCATCTAAAATTACATCAGCCATTGCTCAAGCAGGTCAGGCCAGCGGAGAGTTTGACGAGAGGGAAGCCAGAAAACTGACCCTGAGAGCCCTCACCCTGGCCCACGAAATGCGTCTTGGACCAACGCCTCAGGTAGAGGAGATACAGGACATTGTGGAGAGGGTGCTTCTCGATTCTCCCTATTATAAATCCGCCAAGGCCTATATCCTCTACAGGGAACAACACGCACAGATAAGGGCGATTGTTTCAAAGGCAAGCGTCGATCTGGTCGAAAACTATCTTCAAAAGCTCGACTGGAGAATCAATGAGAACAGCAACATGTGTTATTCCCTCCAGGGCCTGAACAACTATATATCTTCCGACATCACCTCTGAGTACTGGTTAAACCAGATCTATCCTCCACATATAAGAGCTGCCCACAGGAACGGCGATCTCCACATACATGACCTGAGCCTGTTGTCGGTTTATTGTGTCGGGTGGGATCTGAAAGATCTGCTCATGCAGGGTTTCAAAGGGGTCCAGGGCAAGGTTGAAAGTGCACCTCCGAAACATCTGCGGTCGGCCTTCGGACAAATCGTCAATTTCTTCTATACGCTTCAGGGTGAAGCGGCAGGTGCCCAGGCCATTTCCAATTTCGATACGCTACTGGCGCCCTTTGTGCGCCATGACGACCTCGATTACAATGAGGTCAAGCAGGCCCTCCAGGAATTCGTCTTCAATATCAACATACCTACGCGCGTGGGCTTCCAAACGCCTTTTACCAATATCACCATGGATCTCTTTGTCCCTTCTACGTTTAAGGATCAGCCTGTGATCATTGGCGGCATTGCAAGGCAAGAAACCTATGCCGACTTTCAACTTGAAATGGACATGATCAATCAGGCCTTTGCAGAGGTCATGATGGAAGGCGATGCAAAAGGGCGCGTGTTCACCTTCCCAATACCCACCTATAACATCGCGGAGGATTTCGGCTGGTCCAACCCCAACCTGGAACCCCTGTGGAAGATGACGGGGAAGTACGGGATTCCCTATTTTTCGAATTTCGTAAATTCGGACATGACGCCGGAAGACGCAAGATCTATGTGTTGTCGGCTGCGGCTCGATAACCGGGAACTGCTCAAGAGAGGTGGGGGGCTCTTCGGGGCCAATCCCCTTACGGGTTCTATCGGCGTTGTTACCATCAACTTGCCCAGAATCGGCTATATGAGTGAAAGCGAAGATGAATTTCTCGGCAGTTTAAGGGAAAAGATTTATTTGGCCAGGGAGAGTCTTTCAATCAAGCGCAAGGTGCTGGAGATGTTCACTGAAAAGAACCTGTATCCCTATTCCAAATTCTACTTGAGAGAAATAAGGTCGGGCACGGGGCTCTATTGGAAGAACCATTTTTCGACCATCGGTTTAATCGGCATGAATGAGGCCTGCATGAACTTTCTTGGAAGGGACATCGGCAGTGAACCTGGGCGCGAATTCTCGCTAAGGGTGATGGATTATGTCCGTGGGATACTCTCAGAGATACAAGAGGAAACCGATGAACTCTACAACCTGGAGGCAACGCCGGCCGAAGGTACAACCTATCGGCTGGCATTGATCGACAAGGAGAGGTTTCCTGAAATTGTCTGTGCGAATGAAGGGGAACTTAGCAAAGGCGTGGCTCCCTTTTATACAAACTCCTCCCAGCTTCCTGTGAACTACACCGACGACATCTTCGAGACCCTTCAGCTTCAAGATGAATTGCAGACAAAATACACGGGGGGCACTGTTTTACACATCTATCTGGGAGAACAAGTCGCGGACGTCGAAGCGATAAAGGCATTGGTAAGAAAGGTGGTCACCAATTTCAACCTCCCCTATTTCACACTGTCCCCGACCTTTAGTGTCTGTCCTTCCCATGGCTATCTAAATGGTGAACAGGAGAGATGCGGCGTCTGCGATGCCGAAACCGAGGTCTATTCCAGGGTTGTCGGCTATTTGAGGCCGGTGAAACAATGGAATAACGGCAAGCAGGCGGAGTTTGGGATGAGGAAAGTTTTTAAAGTCGCATGACGTAGGATTGCACCACGATGATTATGAAGGGTGCGAAGTAAATCATGTTTAAGATCCTTTCGTTTTCTTCAAGGACAATTCAGAGGGATTTTAGACACAGCGAAGAGGGACTTGCATTTGTTTTTTGGCGGCATACAAAAGAACTCTTTGATCGATTATCCGGGCATGATGAGTTGCGTGTTGTTTGTGACCGGCTGTAATTTTGATTGTCCCTTTTGCCACAATCCGGCCCTGGCACGGAACGGGGATTTTTGTGGTCAGAGAATCGGTGATGATAGCGCCCTTAATTTCCTGAAATCCCGCAAAGGATTTTTGGATGGCGTCGTGATTTCGGGGGGAGAGCCGAGTCTCCAGGCCGACCTTGAGGCACTTTGCCGTACGATTAAGGCGATAGGTTATCAGGTGAAGGTGGACACCAACGGGAGTCGACCAAACTCTTTGAAGCGGCTCATTGACGCAGGCCTTGTTGATTACATCGCCCTGGACATCAAAACCGATCCCTTTAAATACGAATCATTTACCAGGGGGGCCTGTGGTCCGGAGTCCCTGCTTTCGAGCATCCGGATCATCATGGATTCCGGCATCCCCTATGAATTTCGAACCACCTGTGTCAAGCCCTTCGTAGATGAGGAAAAGATAGAGGCCATTGCGAAAACCATCCCCAATGCAAGGCTTTTCAATCTGCAGCGATTTCAGAAAAGGGGAGTACTCCATCCGGAGTATTTTCGGAACAGATCGGCCGGATATGAGGACGCCGCAATGGCGCGACTGAAAGAAATAGCTGAACCGTGGGTTCAGTCGTGTATAGTTCGGTGATACCTCATTTCTTATCCCACCAATTGTCATTCCACTCTAACGGATCGTAATATTTCCACTTACCGTCAACGAGGACTTTGGGGGCCAACTTCGTTTCATCGCGGCCACAACGCATAAGCCGATCAATGGACATCATCCAACCCACCAGAAAACCATGCTTTTTAAATGCCTGTCTGCTATAGGCAGAATCCGATGGGTACATGGGGCATTGTGACGTCCTGACGCCTGAGAGGTGATTAAGTCCGTCTTCGTAAAACCAGAACAAAAGCTTTGCAGGGCCTGGCGTGTTTTCAGACCCCTTTCCATTCGGCACCGTTGTGGCACAGGAAACCGCTAGGCTCAGGACAATCGCTAATAAAATCCACTTAAACTTCATGTTCTTAAAATCTCATTTCCCCAAGAATTTTCACTCTGCCGCAATCTGTTTTCCGAACTGAACTCATCAAACACGGGACTATATGTGCAAAAATAGGACCACCAACTTGATTGGCGAATTACGTCGACAAATTGAATGATTTAAATAAGTTTTATGAGGGCAAAATAATATTCTATGAATTCGATCCCGAATGCAAACCTATCATGCTTACTTGGAGACTGGCTCTGGATTTTCGGTCTGGAAGCCAATCAATCATCAAGTCTGTGAGGGTACCATCCGTTTTATGCGCTGGCTTCAGATCGTCGAGCAATATGCCCTGAATACGGAAGAGGCGCGCCGGGCAAACCACTTATGTATCTGATAGATCGGCTTAAAGGAGTTCCTTTCCGGCACAGCCAGGCGGTTGATTTCAACGTTGGGAAAACCCATCTCAATGGCTCGCGGCATGTGTCCCTGAGTTTTCATAAGCGAGTATCCGAGGGCATGGCCAGTTGCAGCTCTTCCACAATGCGGAATGCATGGTCAGCCGTAGCAAGCACGTCGGCTTTCAATCGAACGGCTGTAGCAATAATGAGAGAGTCGTTGGTCAAAAGGCCATATTTCTTCTGATAATTAAATGCCCTTTCAAAGAAATCATCTACAGTGCATGGTTCGAACCTCAGGCCGAGTTCCACAAGGGCCGTGACCTTTTCCATGTAAAGCCCAAGCTGTTTAACGATTTCCGGCCGCTTGGCCAGTTTTCCAGCAGGATTTGGGCTCGATATCCTGCCGTACATCATTGCTTCTGCCAGCATGAGTTTGTGGCACAGTTCATGCCATACGGTCTGGGGCAAGCGGATTATGACATCGCCCGTCGCGCATCTCCTTAGAAGACGTTGTGCCTGCTGAGATCTCGCTTGCTCGGCATACAAAAGCACGTTGGTGTCCACCACACAGAGACTCCCGCTTTGAATATCGTCGAGGTTCATAGATCCCAGGCATCCTCCCTTAGAATCTCTTCAAATTGTTCGTTACTGATTCGAAAGGGTCTTTTGCAGAACACATTAAATGCCTCTTCCCGCCTCTTAGGATCGGGGACCTTGTTGCTGAGATAGGTCACAAGGGCGTCTTGTATCAGATCGCTAAGGGGACGATTTTCTTCAATGGCCCTCCTTTTGGCGAGCCTGATGACTTCTTCCTCAATTACAGTCCCTACTTTTCGTTTCATCGAAAATCCTCCATGGGTTCAAGAGCGAACCAGGGGGTAACACCCCCATGAGACCGAGATCCTCATCTTATATCATTCAAAGTTGCATTGTATCATTTCCTCAACATTTATCATGATTATATCAGAATTCTAGAAATGTCAAGAAATCTTCTTAATATCGAGATAGTTTCCTTTTTGGTCCTTAGTAATGAACATTTCTATTTCCTTTAGCCCATTCCAGCAATCAATGCGTCGGCGATGAATTACCTTGACAATAATACTGCTTCAGGTGATATTTCAGGCTTTTGCCGGAGATGCAACATTAGTATGACCCTGTTGAGTCCTCGTAGCAAACAGTATTTATGAAGGATTTAAAACCCACATCCCAAGAGCATAAATTATATAGATTCGTAACCGAACTGAACTGAAGCCACTCAGCAACCAAAAGGAGGAACAAATATGAGATTGATTCTATTGGGAGGCCCAGGAGCGGGCAAAGGAACTCAGGCCAACTATATTAAGGAAAATTACGGGATACCACAAATTTCAACCGGTGACATGCTTCGGGCCGCTGTCAAGGCCGGAACAGAAATGGGAACAGAGGCCAAGAAATACATGGATGCAGGCCAGCTAGTGCCGGATGATGTCATCATCGGACTCGTCAAGGAGCGCATTAGGGAGCCGGATTGCGAGAAAGGATTCTTGTTTGACGGCTTTCCACGAACCATCCCCCAGGCGGATGCCATGAAAGAGGCAGGTGTGCCCATAGATGCCGTCGTGGACATCAATGTGCCGGATGAGGAGATCATCAAGCGAATGAGCGGGCGCCGCGCTCATCTGGCAAGCGGGCGAACTTACCACATCATTTTCAACCCGCCAAAGGAGGAAGGCAAAGATGATGTGACTGGGGAACCTCTTGTCCAGAGGGATGATGACAAGGAAGAAACGGTGCGCAAACGGCTGGATGTTTACCACGACCAGACCGAGCCCCTGATTGACTATTACAAGAAATGGGAAGCTTCCGGGGAAGCGGCAGCACCAACCTATGTGAGAATTGAGGGTGTTGGAAAGGTCGATGAAATCCGGGACAGTGTCTTTTCAGCTCTAGACAAGATGAACTGATATCACTCAACCGAAAATATTAAATATATTCAATAAGAAAGGTTCAATCATTAAAGCATGGTTGGACCTTTTTTTTGGCCAAAATAAATGATCTTGCGATAGAGGTTTTCTATCGGGCGTGGAATTCTTTTTGAGATAGGGCTTGAAAAAAAGACCCCAGCCGCCACTGTCTTTCAGGGTGTTTTCGGCCTAGCTCCTTATGGAGCGTTAAATCAAAGCCTTATCCTTTTCCGCTCTAACGGTATCTTCCATGGGCCAACCTTATTACATGTTCAATCAAGAGCGAGATGGCAAAGCCAATGGCTGCAACCAGGATGATAGAGGCGCCTGAGGTCAGATTGAAGTGATAGGAAATCCAAAGTCCGAAAGTAGTGAAAAGGAGATTGAGGAGGATAGAGTAGACCATCATCCTTGCGAGCGAGCCGGCATATCGCTCGGCAATATAGGGTGGGATGGTCAAAAGCGCAATAACCAGGATCAAACCGACCACCTGGATGACCATCACCACGGATAAGGCCACCATAGCTATGAGCAGGAAATAGAGAAGCTTGACCGGAACCCCCCTTACCTGGGCGAACTCCTCGTCATAGGAAAGGGAGACCAGATCATGGTAGTAGTATCCCACGATAATCACGACGAGACCGTCCAGGATGGTCATGAGCCAGAGATCCGAGGTTGGCACCGTAAGGATGCTGCCGAAAAGGTAGCTCATGAGATCCACATTGTAGCCGGGCGTGACATCCAGAAGGATCACGCCAAGGGCCATGCCAACAGCCCAGAGGACTCCGACAATCGTATCCGCCCTTTGTTTGGATTTGAGACTCACTGCGGCCATGATCAAGGCAACGAGAAGGGCGAAGCCGAGTATGCCCCAAAGGTAAGAGAAGCCGAAAAAAAAGGCCAGACCAATGCCACCATATGCGGCATGGGCGATTCCACCGGAGATAAAGACGATCCGGTTTACCACCACCAGGGTGCCGATAATGCCGCACATGACACTCGCGAGCCATCCAGCCAAAAGGGCGTTTCTCATGAACTCGAATTGGAGGGCCTCAATCACTTTCGTCCTCCGAATGCTCCGGCAGAACCCTATGGGGAAGACCGTGGGCAATCAATTCCACTGGACACTGGTAGGCCATTTCCAGCATGTCCTTGGTGATTTCGGGGGCGTCATGGAAAAAGAGTTGTCTACTGACACAGGCCACTGATCTGGCATGGCTTGAAAGGACCATGGGATCGTGGCTGACGACCACGATGGTCACAGTCTTGTTGAGATCCAACAATAGGTTGTAGAAATCGGCCTGGCCCTGGGCATCAACGTTTGACATGGGTTCATCCAGGAAAAGGATCTCCGGCTCCGATACCATGGCCCTTGCCACAAAAACGCGCTGCCGCTGCCCCCCTGAAAGGTCGTCCATACGGCGGTTCCGATGGTCCCACATGGCCACGCGTTCGAGGGCCTTTCGAACGGTTTTTTTGTCAGTATCCGAAAAACGCCGCCAGCCTCCGCTCCCCCGCATCCTACCCATAAGCACCACGTCATGAACGGAGATAGGAAAACCCCGATTCACATGAATGTCCTGGGGGACATATCCGATTCGAGAGGCAACCTCCCGCGGCGGACGACCCAAGATGCGGATATTTCCCCGGTCGGGTTTTAAAATACCGAGCATCAGCTTAATAAGGGTGGTTTTGCCACCTCCGTTGGGGCCGATCATGGCGAGAAAATCGCCGGTACGTATCGTAAGGTTTACGTCCTTGAGAACAGGTGTTCCGTTAAAGGAAAAGGAGAGATCCTGAACCTCAATGATGGGGTTACCTTTCATTTTTTTACCTCAAGGCAGCTTTGAACTTATTTGCCATATCCTTTAAATTATTGGCCCAATCAGCAGCCAGGGGATCTGCAAAGACCACCTGTCCTCCCATTTCCTTTGCTATTTGTTTAGCGCTCTTGGCGGAAAACTGCGGTTGTACAAAAATTACTTTAATATTGTTCTCCTTCGCATGCGCTATCAACTCTTTCAATTGGGCCGGCTTCGGTTCCTTCCCTTCAATCTCAATGGGCACCTGCTTTAATCCATAAGCATGGGCGAAGTACCCCCAGGCAGGATGAAAAACCATGAACTGAAGTCCTTTTCCACTCTTAAGAGTTTCTCTAAGTTCAGCATCCAACTCCAAGAGTTCCGAAGCAAATGATTGGTAGTTGGCTTCGTAAACCGATCGGTTGACCTGATCCGCCTCCTGAAGGGCCCTGAGAATCGTACGGACCTGAATCATGACCAAGGGCGGCGACAGCCAGATATGGGGATCAAGTATAACCCGTCCGCGACGATCCGTCTTGACCTGGGATTCAGCTTCACGAATCTTGCCTTTTTCATGATGCCCACCTTTATCATGGTGATAGTGCGTTGACATGGGAATTTTTCTTATCCTTTGATCCGTAGGTACTATTTTCATATTTTGATTTGATGAGGTGATTTTTTTCAACCATGCTTTTTCAAAGGGTACGCCGATGGAGAAAAATATTTTGGTCTCTGAAATAGCCGCCATCTGTTTCGGCCTGGGTTCGTAGGTGGCCGGACTGGCTCCCGGTTCAACCATCACAGACACATCCACCAGATCGCCGCCGATTTTTTCAACGAAGTATTTCTGGGGCGCGATGCTTACGAATACATAAATTCTATCGGACCCTGCCATTGCCCGAGGGGCGAACAAAATCAGAGCTAAATAGAAGAATAGCCATATTCTTTTTCTCATATTGACTGCCTCAGGAGAAAGTTACAAATAATCACTATGCTTCGTGAGGTTTGTCCCTATTCGGGAAACCGGCCTATGGAGTTGAAGTACAGACAAGAATAACTTCATCGCAATCGCTGCATCTGCTGATCCTATGATCGGCTGCGAAATCCTCCCAATGGCGCTTTTGATTGAGTGTCAGCATACCGGAACCGTTGCATAAAGGGCATACACTCCCCAAGGCGGATATGATCGCCGATCGGATGAATTCAGAACGGTTGGGGATCTGCCTGATCGCATCGAGGAGATCTTCATCAACCTTGAATGAGATGATCTCTTGCTTTTTTTTCATGCCTTTTCCTTTCGAAGTCTATGTTGGCCAGTGTATGTCAAAAGGTTTTTATTACTTTGTATTACGTATTATTACGAAGTATTACTTTGATTTCAAGAGGAATTATTTGAGGTCCGTTCGAATGAAACATGCATGGGGTATAGGATTGCCCCTTTTTAAATGGGATGTTATCGTACATCTCACGATGGGATCGAAAAATTTCATATTTCTGATGACTTGCTGCCTGACCGTTATGATCGTGGCGAGTAAAGGATGGGCCGGAACGACAGGGTGGCAGGACAAAATCACCAGACTCGCGAAAGGCGGGGCCGTCCTTGTTGAAGATTCACAGGGTAACGAGCGCTTCTCCCTAAATCCCCAAAAACCCTTAGTGCCGGCCTCAATCCTCAAAATAGTCACGGCCACTGCGGCCCTTCATGAGTTGGGTCCGGCATTCCATTTCACAACGGACTTCAGACTCAGCCCTGCGGGTGATCTCTATTTCATAGGGAAGGGCGATCCCCTCTTGATCTCAGAAGAGCTGGAGGACATCGCCTCTAAATTGGAATCAAAGGGCTTGACCACAGTAAGGAATCTGGTTGTTGATGACAGCTATTTCAAACCAGGCCTCGTGCTCCACGGCACCAATCGCAGCCTTAATCCCTACGACGCATACAACGGGGCCCTGAGCGCCAACTTCAACACCATCTTTATCAAGATCGGGCCGGGCAAGGAGATCCGGTCAGCCGAACCTCAAACGCCCATGACCTCCTTGGCGCGGAAGGCTGCTCTTGCCAGCGGCCTCAAGGGAACGGCACGAATCAATCTGGCAGAAAAACCCGAGTTATGCGCGATTTATGCGGGTGAGCTCTTGGAGGCATTTCTGGAACAGGCATCGGTTGACGTGAAGGGCAGGGTGGTCAAAGCCACAAGAGATCCGAGCATGATTCCACTTTACTACCGCCATGAATCCCGTTGGGATCTCAAGGCCGTCCTCAAACGAATGTTCAAATACTCAAATAACTTTATTGCCAATCAAGTCTTTCTGACTCTTGGCATAGAAAAGTACGGTTCGCCTGCAACACCAGAAAAATCGCGTCAGGCTATGGAGGTCTTTCTAGGGCGTTTGGGCATCAAAGGCCTGCATATTGAAGAGGGATCCGGCCTTTCCCGTCGAAACCGAATCACAGCGAACCAGATAATGGAAGTGCTCGAGCTTTTTATGCCCTACCGTGGTCTACTTACCGACAAAGGCGATACGTGGTTCAAGACCGGAACGCTCTATGGGGTCAAATCCATTGCCGGGTATATGATGCATAATGGTGGGTCTCTGCGCTTTGTGATCATCCTGAACGGAAAGAAAGTGGGGTATAGAAGTCGAGAGCGGATACTTGAGTTGATCAAAAATAACATCCAATGAGCAAAGGGGTGTGTGGCGGAATCTATAAAATAGGGAGAATGGAGATAACCCTCCTTAAGCGCAAAGTCATTTTGGCGCCGAACGGACTGTGGAAGGCTAATTAAAATAAATGAACGTCCAAAGTCGAATGTTCAATAGAAAAAAATGAAGAGACTAACTTTTGACCTGTAATAAAGGCTACTGAAGTATTCAGTGAGAATCACAAAGATCGTTGAAATGCTGCCAAATTTATATATTGGATTTTTTCCATTCAGCGTTGAACGTTCGATGTTCAATGTTCATCTTCCAAAATATTAGGAATTCTATCTAGCCAGCCTGGCTCGTTTCAGCGCTTCAGGTTGGGCCCATCGCAACAGGATTCGGCCTTTGGGGTTTTGTTCAAAGGGGCAATCGAATCCAAGGAGATAAGTTGTTCTGTCTGTGGACCATCTCCTTTTCTTTTGGAAACAATCGATCGAAGGGAATCATAGACCGGCTTTATTGAAAGAATAAGAAGTAACAGGGCACCGCAAATCTGCAGCCACTCCGGAATCAACTCTGCTGCCTGGCCTGCCATAGCTTTGGCGGACAGGCCCAATGAACTGTAAACCTGATCGACCGCCAATCCCGCAAGCACCGTGAAGACGGCGATCGTAGCAAGATAAATCGCCGTGGTTCTTTTTCCCAATACACCAAATAGAACGGTCAAGGAAGTGATATTGGTTGCCGGACCTGCCAAAAGAAAGACGAGCGCGGTACCGGGGCTGACGCCTTGCATAATTAAGGCGGCAGCAATTGGTGTTGATGCGCTGGCGCAAATGTAAAGCGGGATGCCCGCGGCGAGCATCAAAAGCATTGCAGAAAGACCGCCTCCAAGATGTCGGCTCATGAGTTCGGGCGGAAGAAGGGCGGTAATAATCCCGGCTAAAAGCAAACCAAACAGCAACCATACTGCTATATCATGCCATAACTCCCTAAAGGCATAGGACAATCCCGACGTTACCTTCTCAAATAAAGTATGATGAGCGGCATGCTGCTCTGGAGGGCAATCCTCGCCGTCGCAACAACCGTCCACAGGACAGCTCAGGTCCGGCACGGTTTCCTGTAAATTCTCATTAGGGTTGAATAGATTGTCGGTAATACCGGCAGCGGCTGCAGTGGCAAAGGCGGCGGCTGGCCTCGCGACGGTCATGATCGGATCAAGGAGGGCGTAGGTAAGAGCAATGGAATCCACACCCGACTCCGGCGTTGAGATTAGAAAGGCCGCCGTTGCCCCATTGTTGGCACCCTGTTTCTTAAGGGATGCTGCCACCGGCAGCACGCCGCAAGATCAGAGGGGCATGGGGATGCCGAACAGCGCGGCCTTAAAAACAGAAGAAAACCGTCCCCGCCCCAGGTGTTTGAACACCGTTATGGGATTGAAGAAGGCACGCAGGATCCCGGCCACCAAGATACCGAACAGAATGTAAATGGAAGATTCCTGAAGCAGCCGCCACGCCTCAAAAATAACGTTTAATAGGAAATTCATGGATATGCCCTCAGTCATTCTCTGATATGCTCAAGCCCTACTTTAATTAAGTCTGTTACGTGATCATCATCCAATGAATAATATAAAACCTGGCCCTCCCTACGGTTCTTCAACAGGGCGAGATCTCTAAGCCGCCTGATCTGGTGAGAAACGGCTGATTCACTGAGTCCCAGGAGGGCAGCGATGTCACACACACACATTTCCCCGTCCATCAGGGCCATGGCGATCTTGAGCCTGGTAGGATCCCCAAAGGCTTTATATACAGAAGCCAACCGATCTAACTCCTTGAAAGGGATCGCATTCTCTCGCGCCTTAGCCACCCTATCCAAATGTATCATTCGGATCAAACAGCCTTCTTCTTTAATTAGATTCGCCTTTTTAGCGCACATGGAATGGTCCTGCAATATTTGAACATATGCTCAATTATAAAAATGCATTGGACATCTGTCAACATAAATCATAATTTCCCAATGTCTATGGCATTGGGCCTGCGAAGAAAAGGGGGCGTAATAATCTAGAGAAATAGTTTTCCAAAAGGATAATAAAAACTCTTATTGCAATTGAGTATCAAAAGAGTTAGGTTGTCCATTAATTATTTTTGGATTTGAAGTGAAGGAGGGGGCCTAGGTGAATTCTAGGCCTTTACCCTCCTTCGCGAAAGCCCCCGATTCCCATCGGGGGATGACCAGCGAAGAGGGTACCCTTCGAAGCTCCGTCAGGAGCGTAGTAGGGTACGCTTCGGAGGGTTCCGCTCCGAAGCACCTGAAGAAGCCACCAGCTCCATCTGGTGGAGCTTCACATATCCAGTCTTCATTTCGGAGGGAGTGTATTTGGAATGAAAAAGGTCATCAAGATGCGGGAGATGTTGATTAATCAAGAGGGAATGATCACGAAGGTTGCATCAAGTGGAGAAATGGGGCGGAGAATACGAGAAATGGGACTCGTGCCCAATGCAAAAATCCGGATCCAAGGCAGAGCGCCGCTCAGGGATCCGGTTGCAGTAAAAATAAAGGACTATGTCCTCACACTGAGAAACAACGAGGCAGACTATATCACCGTGGAGGTAGACTCTGAAGGAGTCGAATAGAAACCGAAAATGGGAAAAAAAATCACCATAGCCCTTGCAGGGAATCCCAATGCAGGGAAAACGACGGTATTTAATGCCATTACGGGAGCAAGACAACATATTGCCAACTATCCCGGTGTAACGGTTGAGAAAAAGTCCGGGGAAATTAATCATAAAGGCTGCACCATAGAAGTGGTCGATTTGCCCGGGACTTATTCATTAACCGCCTATTCCTTGGAAGAGATCGTGGCTAGGGAGTTCCTGGTCAATGAACGGCCCGATCTCGTTGTGGATATTGTGGATGGATCTAATCTGGACAGAAACCTTTACCTGGCGGTTCAATTCAGAGAACTCGGAATTCCTCTTATCATTGCCTTAAATATGATGGATGTGGCGGAATCGCGGGGCATTGACGTGGATCACAATAGGCTATCGGAACTCCTTGAGGTGCCGGTGGTCCCGATGGTGGCTCGGGCCCGGGAGGGCATTGCGGAACTTTTGGATAGGGTCGTCGATGAGGCCGAAAACGGTCAGGAATGGCGCCCGGCCGTCATCTCCTATGGGATGGACATCGACCAAAGCTTGATGGAGATCGAATCAATCATTGAAGATTCGGAGGTATATGACAAAAAATATCCACCACGATGGCGTGCTCTTAAATGCCTTGAAGGGGATAACAAAATCGTAGACCTACTCAAAAGGGATCCCGAAAGGGGTGAATCGATTGCGCGAATCTGTGAAGCCACCCAAAAGCATATCACGGATACCTTTGAGGAGGAGCCCGAGGGGATCATTGCCGATCATAGGTACGGTTTTATTACCGGCATTACCAAGCACATCTTGAAAAGAAAAATTGAGCTTCGCCTTAATCTCTCAGACAAGATCGATAAGGTTTTGACTAACCGGGTGATCGGCCCGCTTGTCATGGGTACCGTGCTTTATCTCATGTATGTCTTTACTTTCTGGGCCTCTGAGGCGCCTGTCGGTTTGCTAGAAACCTTTTTCGATGCACTCAAGTGGGCAGTCTCTGCTGTGTTACCGGAGGGAAATCTCAAATCCTTGATTGTATCCGGGATCATAGATGGTGTGGGTGGGGTCCTGGGATTTGTACCCCTCATCATGTTTATGTTCTTAGCCATCGCTGTTTTGGAGGACACGGGTTACATGGCCAGGGTGGCCTTCATGCTCGACCGGGTTCTCAGATGGTTCGGTCTTCACGGTAATTCCGTGGTGCCTCTCATCGTCAGTGGGGGCATATCGGGAGGTTGCGCAGTTCCGGGCGTCATGGCCGCGAGAACCTTGAGGGACCCAAAGGAGAGAATAGCAACACTCCTCGTCGTTCCCTTTATGAACTGCGGCGCCAAATTGCCCGTTTACGCGGTATTGATCGCCGCCTTTTTTTCTGCGCAACAGGCTCGCATGCTGTTTATCTTGACCCTTCTATCATGGACCTTCGCCCTCTTCGCGGCCAAGTTGATTCGGGCCACGGTCCTAAAGGGGCCCAAAACCCCCTTTGTGATGGAACTGCCTCCCTATCGCATGCCTACTATCCGGGGACTCTGCATTCACACTTGGGAGAGGACCTGGCAGTATATCAAAAAAGCGGGAACGGTGATCCTGTGTTTCTCCGTTATATTGTGGGTAATGATGACTTTCCCTGGACTTTCGAAGGAGCAGATCAAATCCTTTGAGAATCAAAGGGCGGCCCTTGCTACAAACTTAATAGATGCTCCTGAAATAAAGGATTTCGTCAGTAATCATGATTCGCTGTCCGAGCTTAATGGGCTCTATCATTGGTATTCAAAGGCCTCCAAAGAGGAAAGGTTCGCGAGGGCCAATTCCGAGGCAGGGCCGTTGCTTTCTATTGCAATGACGGCGTTTGCCCTTGAGAAGGGAAGGATCCCGAAGAATAGCGAGAACTCGACCTACAACGCGGCGGCAGAACGATATCTCCAGTTCAGAAATGATTTGGAGGCCTTGTATTTCATTAAGCAACAGGCTTCATTGAAACACACCCTTGCCGGGTGGATCGGTCAGCAACTTGAATACATTACAAAACCCTTGGGCTTTGATTACAGAACCAACATTGCTCTTGTTGGCGGGTTTGCCGCTAAGGAAATTGTCGTATCCACTTTGGGGACGGCCTATTCTCTGGGTGAGATGGATCCTGAAGAGGCGGGTTCCTTGTCGGAAAAGCTCAGAGAGGATTCCAATTGGAATCCTCTGACGGCCTTTACGCTGCTCGTTTTTACGATGCTCTATGTGCCCTGCTTTGTGACGGTAATCAGTATCAGGAGGGAAAGCTCCTGGGCATGGGCCGGTTTCTCCATTGTTTTCAACCTGGTTGTGGCTTACACAATCGCGTTGTTGATCACCATGGTTGGCCGGGCCTTAGGGCTCGGGGTTTAGGGTGTGCAACACTCTTAACTTGGCATTGATGAGTTGTTTGTGGGAGAGACGAAGTAGATTGGCGAGCTTGTGGAGCAGATAGTCCTCATGTTTGTCCAAATTGCCGTCCACATAGGCAAGTTTCCAAATCATTTCAATAATCTTTAGTTTCTCATCAACGGTATAGTTTTGATTGACCAGATTGGTGAATTGCCAAAGGTCAACGCTCCCCTTGAGTTCCTCCTTGGCCGCTTCAATCATTTCCTCAGCCAGATCCCCAGACAGGCCGTAATCCTCTTTCAAACGGGTGAGGATATGGTCCTTTTCCGAGTCACTGAATTCACCGTCGATATGGGCCATTTCCAGCAACAACGCACAGGTTGCCACACGGATATCATGGGGTTCTTTTTCCCGTGTTTCTGCCGCACCAGGCTCTCTAGTTCCGCTGAAAAACTTTTTAATAATATCAATCATGGTGTTGCTTTTGCCTTTTCTTGGATGTGGCCTATGGCCTTATCGATACGAGAAACAACGGCATCCTTGCCCAGGGCCTCCATCATCTCGAATATGCCGGGGCTTGCGGTTTTTCCCGTAAGCGCGACCCTGATGGGTTGAGCTATTTTTCCCAGTTTGATCTCCTTTTCCTCGAGGAATTTTACAAAAACCGTTTCAAGACCTTTTTGATTGAAATCAGAAATTCCTTCAAGACGTTGTTTAATGTCCTTCATGGGTTCGAGGACGTTTGGCTTTAGAAATTTCTTGTCGCCTTTCTCTTCATACACGATTTCATCCTGGAAATAGAAAAGGGCGCCTTCCGCCATCTCCTCCAGCGTCCTGCTTCTGATCTTCAGCGTCTCAATGGCCGCGGCGACTTTCTTCTCATCCAGATCTTTGAACCCCAGTTTTGAAAGGAACGGTATGATCTCTTTCGTTAAATAAAGGGAATCGGATTCCCTGATATACTGGGCATTAAGATCCAGCAGCTTTTCAGCATTAAAGACGCCCGCCGATTTTCCAACATGCTCAAGTGAGAACTTATCGATGAGTTCTTCGATTGTAAATTTTTCCTGATCGCCATAGGACCAACCGACCCTGGCCAAGGCATTAACAAGGGCATGGGGCAAATAACCCATGTCCCTATAGGCCAGGACGGAAACCGCTCCGTGACGCTTGCTCAGTCTTGTTTTATCCGGTCCCAGGATCATTGGAACGTGTGCAAATTCAGGTAGGGGCGCGTTCAGGGCTTCATATATATGTATCTGGCGAGGGGTGTTGTTCACATGATCGTCGCCGCGAATGACATGGGTGAGGCCCATCGTGATATCGTCAACAACAACGGCGAAATTATAGGTGGGGCTGCCGTCCGACCGTTTCAGAATAAGATCATCCAGCTCTTCGTTATTGAAGGAAATGGGTCCTTTAATAAGATCGTTGAACTGCGTATTTCCTGTTAAAGGCGCTTTTAATCGTACAACGGAACCGGGCTTTGGTTCGAGGTCGAGATTTCGACACTTTCCGTCATACTTTGGTTTGAGTCCTTTATCCATAGCCTCTTTGCGCTTTTGATCCAACTCCTCGGCGGTGCAATGGCAATGGTAGGCCTTTCCCTCGGCTAAAAGGCGCTCCAAGAATTCGCTGTAGATGGAATAGCGTTCGGACTGAAAATAGGGCCCATCATCCCAATCAAGTCCGAGCCATTTAAAGGATTCCAGGATGGCTCTGGTTGACTCTTCTGTGGATCTGACCTTATCGGTGTCCTCTATCCTAAGAATGAATTTGCCGCCGCGCTGTTTCGCAAATAGCCAATTGTAAAGGGCCGTCCTTGCCCCTCCTACATGAAGATACCCCGTTGGGCTGGGGGGGAATCGTGTAACGACGTTTTCTTTTGTCATGGTAAAAAATGCTGCCTCAAAATGAGGTGTATTTAATGAGCAATGGAGCCCCAGGGGGGAATTCAGTGGACTCTTGAAAACCCGTCTTTCCATCCTCCGTAGCAGGCTACTGCGGAGGACGGGCGCCTTTGGCTCCGACGCGGTTATCCGCCTAAGTTTTGGGGCGACATCGCGCCGTAGCACAAAAGCCTTTACGCCTTCCTCCACGGGAAAGCCCTTGGTCTTTTGCGAAGGCGGATAAAGAGAAAAACATTAGCACAAGGGGGGATCGTAAACAAGACGGATCTGAAAACTTGACCTCTTGATTGCGATTCTGTAACGTACTTTTCATGCTGGTCCCAGCTACTCCATCCAAGGAGGAAAGATGAAAGGATTCATCCTATCGCTATTTTTGGTGGCCTTTGCTGTTGTCTCAGTTTCCCATGCCAAACCCGTCGTTGAGAGTGAGATCATTGAAATATCGAAGCACAAACTTCTCGTTACCTTTGCTTGGAAGGTCACGGTCCGCTCTGAAAAGGCCTGGGACGTCTGCGACCTGACCATATCCTTCCGGGATGGCGGTGGGAAAGAGATCTATGCGGTGAATGATAGGCTTAAAATAAAGGCGGGCGCCAATTCATTTGCCGGGCATGAAATCTGTGATATTGAGACATGGGATCGTATAAAGAAATATGTGACGAAGCTTGACTGCGTTTTTTAGCCGCCCTAAACGCAATTGATACAAAAGTCTTGTCCTATTACCTCGGAGCCAGTTCGAAATTTTGCTCGAATGTCTCATTTTTTATGACATCAACCGGAGCGTCCGCTCTCCTGTATCCCTTGGCCTCAACCCTCATTTTCCACTTGCCTTCCTTGAGATTAATCAGTTCATAATATCCTGATGCATTCGTTTCTGTCCTTTTCTTACTGTCTCCCCTAAGGTTGATCCTTGCATTCTTAATAGGCAATTTGGTCTGTTCATCGGATACAATGCCGGAGATAGCCGTCAGGTTTCGAGGAGGGCCGCCTGTGTATTCGTCCGCATCGACCAAAGTGCTTTCTTCGCGGCTCGCCTCTTTGGCCTGATACATTCGGGTTGTGCCTTCGAATATTACACCCTCATCGATAACTACGGCGGGCGCCTGGATATTGCCGAAAACCTTTCCGGGCGCCCGGATATCGACTCTTTGATCCGCCGTGATGTTTCCATGAATCTCGCCGCTGATGACGATATAGGCGACATGCATATCGGCCTCGACCATCCCCTCTTCACCAACAATGAGGTTTCCGTCTGATTCGATTTCTCCCTTGAAGTCACCGTCTATTCTTATTGTGCCATGGAATTTCAGTTTGCCTTCGAATTCCGTCCCCTTGCCGAGGATAGTCACGACCTGGTCCTTTTTTTTCATGATACAGATCCTTTTTATCTAGGTTGGTTAGATTTTGATGTCCATTAACAGGCCTTTAGGTGGCCGAATCGAATAAAAAAGTCGACTCTAGGCCTCATTCCTTTGATTTTCCAGCGGCGGACTCTTGGATAGTAGAAAGCAATGGGGCCCAAAACCTCCTATTTATACTTCGGTTCATTTGTTTTTTCAACCATCTACATTGCAGCGGCAGGGTGTTTTTGTTCTGTCCTATCTAAGAAATAATATCAAGTAGTTGAAGAA